>JBDSIC010000195.1:0-10007 GCA_039918195.1 Mucilaginibacter sp. | reverse complement strand
CATGCTCGTTAAATAATAGGGAGCATAAAATTATAATGTAAAATTCACATTGTCAAGCAATTATTAATTAAAATATTGTAATTTATTTGTTAACGTAATTAAGAACTTAAAATAACAAACAAAAAACGTCCTTAACTTATTGTTAAGAGCGTTTTTTGTTTAAAGCAATTTTATTCAGAAAAATTATTTTATTTCAAACACAGCCTGTATCTGGAAGCTTAATTTAATTTTTTTGAAGTCGATATCAGACTCAGGCACAATGGTGTCAGCGGCTTCTGCCCTAACCATCATATTAGCTGTTTTATACATAGGCTGCGGGTAATAGCTGTTATCGGTTTCGGCGATATTGATGGCGCCGCCCAGTTTATCACCCAATGCGGTAACCAGGTAGGTAGCTTTATCACGGGCAGCCAGTAATGCTTGTATTTTTAATTCCTTTTTTAGTTCGATAGCTTTTGAATAATCGTAGCTGTCGATATTGGTAGATTGAACGCCTTTAGGATCTATCTTGCTCAATATTTGGTTATACTTATTCAGGTCACGGAACTTGATGCCATATTGTTTGCTCGCTAAAAAGTCAGGGTTTTTCTTTTTCTCTATGATGTAATTCCAGCTGGATACATTGTTCACGGTAAAATCTTCCTTTGCAATGCCAGCCTCATTTACGGCTTTTTCCAATTGCTGCTCCAATTGTGCTATGGTTATCTTCTTTTTGCCATCCAGGTACTCCTTTAACGAGATAGATACATTGATAATATCAGGAGTAACCTCTTTTTCGGCAATACCGGTAACTTCAATTTTGCGGCGCATATCCACGGTTTGTGCAAATGATGTGGCGGTGGTGGCAATCAGGGCTGCCATTATAAATAGTTTTTTCATGATCGTAATAAAATATGTTTATTGTAATAGACGGTGAAATAGGGCGGAATGCAACATGCAACAAAAACATTACACAAGCATGGTAAGCAACAAGACAGATGGATGAATGTTTTATAGGCTATTTCTTCTTCTTCTTTTTTGCGTCATGCTCATAAACCTCGGCGCGGGTAACTACCGAGTCGGTATTAAAGTGAATATAAAGCCGTTTAATATAGCTTGATGGTATAGTATCCAGTTTCAAAAAGATATCATAGTACATGATATTCTTTTTAAAACCCTGCGGACGGCCCAGCGAATCGGTCACCTGCTTAAGCTTCATGCCTTTAAATTGATGTGTTGCCAGTAGATCGTCAACCATATTGTCCCTGTACTGAAAATTAAGGCCGTCACCTTCACCCCACAGCGGGCGTTCAAACTTGCGCTTTTTACTGCAGCCGGAAAAGACCATGGCAAACAGGAGTGTGACAACTATTAAATATTTGTTGAACATATGAAGATCGACCGCCTGTAAATGTAACTTACTTTTTCCATTCCTTAACTTCCGCCGTGGTTGCAATAGAGTCTTTACCAAATTCAATAACTAAAATTTTACTGAATATTGGGTCAATATCTGCACCATAGTCTGCTTTTATTTGGTAATAGATGCCGGTGTAACCACTGGACTGTGGTTTCCCTAATAATTGGATCACTTGTTTATACGATAAGCCAACGAGCTTATGGCTTTTTATAAGATCATCCAGCATGGCATCCCTGTACGGGTAATCTATGTCCTCTTTTACCAACCAGTTAACTTTATTAAACTTCCTTTTGCAACCCACAAAAAGAAATAGAATAACCATTGATGTGGCCAAAAGCTTTTTCATGTATTAAGCATACTTAGCAGGTAGGCTTTAAAGGCATCAAAATTGGCAGGTAACTGCACGGCCTGTTTAGCCTTTCCTTCCAATTCCTTTACCGATTGCGGCACCACTATTTGAGCAGCTATTTCAGCCGGTATAACATCCGGGAATTTGCAGGGGTGGGCGGTTGACAAAAATACGCCCGTAATACCTTCATGGTCTGCCTGCCATTCCTTCAATGCCTTCCACGCAATAGCGGTGTGCGGGCAAGCCACATAATCGTAGTCAGCAAATACTTGTTTAAGGGCTGCTAAGGTTTCATCGTCGTCATAACTGTACCCGGTTATCAGTTTGTTTAACTGACCGGCATCGTCTTTAAACAGATCAGCAATGCGCACCCAATTGCTTGGATTGCCCACATCCATCGCATTTGATATAGTAGCTATTGACGGTTTCGGTTCATAAACCCCGGATTTTAAGAAAGCCGGAACGGTATCGTTAGCATTGGTAGCGGCTATGAACTGTTCCACAGGCAAACCCATTTTCCAGGCTAATAAACCCGCGCCAATATTACCAAAGTTTCCGCTTGGCACAGCAAATACCACTTTGCTTTTGCCCAGCCTTAACAGTTGCGCATAAGCATTAAAATAGTAAAAGGTTTGCGGTACCAAACGTGCTATATTAATGGAGTTAGCTGATGTTAAGCGGTATTTCTCATTTAGTTCAGTATCGGTAAAGGCTTGTTTAACCAGTGCCTGGCAATCGTCAAAAGTGCCGTCGACCTCTAAGGCACGTATGTTTTGGCCATTGGTGGTTAATTGCTGCTCCTGTACGCCGCTTACCTTACCTTTAGGGTACAATATAGTAACGCGGGTGTTAGGCACGCCTAAAAAGCCTAAAGCCACTGCGCCGCCTGTATCGCCCGATGTGGCTACCAGTACGTCCAGTTGTTTTTCGCCGTTTTCTAAAAAATAACTCATCACCCGGCTCATGAACCGCGCACCAAAATCTTTAAAGGCCAGCGAGGGGCCGTGGAACAATTCCAGTACATATACGTCATCTTCCAGTTTTACAACCGGCGCGTCAAAATTGATGGCATCTTCTATTAAAGCCTTTAAGTCGGCTTCAGGCATGGCATCGCCTAATAAAGTCTTAGCCACTTTAAAAGCGATTTCGGGCAGGGTATATTTATCTAAATTGCTGATAAATTCCTCGTCTAAACGCGGAATGCTCACCGGCATATATAAACCTTTATCCTGCGGCATGCTGTTAAAAACAGCATCTTTAAATGATACGCTTGATGATGCGTTGTTGGTACTGTATAATTTCATTTTGTATTTCGAATGTTCGATTTCGGATTTATTTATATGGTCTTATTTAATTTATACCATTTCGTCATTGCGAGAAACGAAGCAATCCCTTTAGGACACTCCACAATGCTTAGCTTAAAGAGATTGCTTCGTTTCTCGCAATGACACGTGGCTAACCGTTGTTTTCAAATTCGAAATTTCAAATTCGAAATTCGAAATCAGGCGTTAGCCAATCACCTTCGGCCCTGCATCATTTATAGTAGATACATAGCCATTAGATCCTATTTTAATTCCTGTTAAATGCTGTTGTAATTTTTGGGTAATGCGCTGTGCTGTCGCCTCATCGCGTGTAAATGCAAAAACTGAGGGGCCTGAGCCTGATATGCCAAAACTTACCGCCCCGTTTTCCATCGCTATTTCGCGCATTTTATAAAAATCCGGGATGAGCATGGAGCGTACGGGTTCAACCAATATATCCTTCATGCTGCGACCGATCAGGTCAATATCCTGCATAAACAAACCACTAACAAGGCCGGCAATATTACCCCACTGGGTAACGGCATCCTTCATCGCTATTTTAGTACGGATGATCTGCCTTGCTTCGCGGGTAGGCACATCCACATCAGGAAATACTATCGCGCAATATAAACCTGCCGGGTGAGGTAAGCGCACTACATCAAGCGGCTCGTAGCTGCGTATTAGCACGAAGCCTCCCAACAAAGCAGGTGCAACGTTATCAGCATGGCCATGACCGCAAGCCATTTCCTCGCCTTTCATAGCAAAGGGCAGTAGTTTAATTGGGTCGGTATCGTCGCCTAATAAAGTTTTTATGGCGAATAAACCGGCCACAGTACTTGCCGAACTTGAACCCAACCCGCTGCCTATCGGCATTTTTTTATGCAACTCGATATCAAGGCCAATATCTGCACGGCCAATACTGTCCAGGTAATGCCGTACGCTTACACTTACGGTATTTTTTGCAGGATCAAGCGGCAGGCGGCCATCATCGCCGGTAATTTTGCTGATGCTGATGCCCGGCTTGCCTGTCAAGCGCATAATTACTTCATCGCCCGGCTCGTTAACCGCGAAGCCCAACACGTCGAACCCGCATACCACGTTGGCTACTGTTGCCGGTGCAAATACGTGAACCGACTCCTTTACCCCTTGTGGCAAAAATTCTTTGGTTTGTTTCAAATCTTGTATATCGTTGCTCATGATCTTATCTAAATGACACACACCTTGCCCCTCTCAAGAGGGGAGCCCTGTGCGCAAGGCCGGATTATTGTCTTAATTCTTGGCTCTTATCTCCTGAATCTTAATTAGCGCCCACATTTATCAAATCGGCAAATACGCCGGCGGCAGTTACTTCGGCACCGGCACCGGGGCCCTTTACTACCAGCGGGCGTTCCTTGTACCTGTCGGTTGTAAAAGATATAATGTTATCACTGCCCGACAGCATATAGAACGGATGGTTCTCATCAACCATTTGCAGGGTGATGGATGCCTTCCCATCTTCCAGTTTGCCTATGTAACGTAACACTTTTCCTTCGGCTTCGGCCTTATCTTTTGTCGCAGCAAAGTAAGCGTCTTCCGCTTTCAGGCAGGCGTAAAAATCATCAACAGTAGCAGCCTCTAAACATGATTTTGGCAGCATGCTTTCTATATCAACATCGGCAGCCTCTAAATGATGCCCCGCATCGCGCGCCAAAATTAATATTTTACGCATAAAATCGGTACCGCGAAGGTCATCACGCGGATCAGGTTCGGTGTAGCCCTTTTCCTGTGCCTCTTTAACCACGTCGTGGAAGTTGGCATCGCCCTTAAACTGGTTAAATATAAAAGATATGGTGCCCGAAAGTATGGCCTCGATACGCTGCACCCTGTCCCCGCTGTTCATCAGGTCCTTTAAAGTACGGATGATAGGCAGGCCGGCACCAACATTGGTTTCGTAAAAGAAATCAACACCATGCTGCTTGGCTGCATCTTTAAATGTTTTGTATTGTTCGTACGAACCCGAATTGCCTATTTTATTACAGGTAACTACTGATATGGTAGAATTTAAAACTTCGCCATAAAACTCAATAGGCTTCGGACTGGCGGTATTATCTATAAATACGCAGTTAGGCAGGTTCATGTTCTTCATCGTGTCGATAAACGCGCGCAGGTCGGCTTTTTCTGTTGACGATTCCAGTTTTTCCTGCCAATTATCCAGATCTATACCGTCAGCATTAAATGTCATCTTACGGGTGTTGCTGATGCCCACTATCTTTACCTGTATGCCATTCTCTTTGCGTAGAAATTCGGTATGTGCATTAAGTTGTTTGAACAGGGTTTTGCCTATGTTGCCGGTACCCAGGCAAAACGCGTGCAGGGTTTTATATAAATCTACAAAGAAAGCATCGTGCACGGCATTCAAGGCTTTAGCCAGGTCATGCTCGCTTATGATAACCGAGATATTATATTCAGACGAACCCTGCGCTATTGCCCGCACGTTAACACCGTTACGGCCCAGCGCGTGGAACAGCTTGCCGGATACACCGGGCGTTTGCTTCATGTTCTCGCCTACTACTGCCAGTATGGCCAAGTTCTCTTCTATCACTACTGCGTCCAATTTGTTGGCCAGCAGTTCCAGTTCAAATTCCTGCTCAATTAAGGCTTTTGCCTTGTTGGCGTTATCGGGCTGAACGGCAAAAGTGATGCTATGCTCAGATGAGGACTGGGTTATCAGTATCACGTTGATCTGTTCGCGGGCAAGCAGCGAGAACAGGCGGCCGCTAAAGCCCGACTTGCCCACCATACCACTACCCTGCAAATTAAGGATGCTGATATTATTGATAGATGATATGCCTTTTATAGCCAAATTTGACGGCTGGCAGTCATGCTTGATAACCGTGCCTACAAACTCCGTATCAAAAGTATTTTTGATAACGATAGGTATCTTCTTTAAAAAGGCCGGTATCATGGTCGGCGGGTATATCACCTTCGCGCCGAAGTAGGATAGCTCCATCGCCTCGGTATAAGTGAGTTCATTAAGCGGGAATGCCTTTTTAACCATGCGCGGGTCGGCGGTCATCATGCCGTTAACGTTGGTCCATATCTGTATTTCCTGCGCATTTAATGCC
This sequence comes from Mucilaginibacter sp., assembly GCA_039918195.1. Classification (GTDB taxonomy): domain Bacteria; phylum Bacteroidota; class Bacteroidia; order Sphingobacteriales; family Sphingobacteriaceae; genus Mucilaginibacter. The sequence continues at coordinate 3,857 of JBDSIC010000195.1, read as the reverse complement.
GCGCCGAATATCGCCGCGGTATAATCGCTGCCGCCACGGCCTAAAGTAGTTATCTGGCCTGCATCGTTGCTGGCGATAAAACCGGTAACAAACAATACCTTATCGGCATTGGCTTGCAGCAGGTTGCGTATCAGCATCTCGGTAAGTTCGGTGTTTACCTTAGCGTTACCGAAGGCACTGTCGGTTTTTATTACGTCAGACGCATCTACAAAAAACGCGTTCTTTAAATGTTGGCCGGCAATTTTGCTTACCATAATGGTTGAACAGCGCTCGCCGAAGCTAAGTATCAGGTCGCGGGTTTTGGCGGTTAGTTCATGTAAGGTTAGTACACCCTGCAGTAATTCTTCCAGCTGGTTAAAATGAATTTTAAGGCGGGTAAATGCCGGGTTTTGGTTTTGAATATCAAGCAGGCTTTTTACCACATCAAAATGGCGTTTTTCAAGTTCGGCCAATTGTGCGGTAAACTCATTGCCTTTGGCAGCTTCTTCGGCCATATTAATAAGCAGGTTGGTAACACCGCCCATGGCTGATAATACCACCACCGGGTTTTCGCCATTAGCCACTTCTTTTTTTACAATATCTAAAAGAGTAGTGATGCTTTGAACTGAGCCTGCGGAAGTACCGCCAAATTTTAAAACTTTCATTTTCAGTATAAATTAAAACAAAAGCGCCTTCCTCTTTCGGGAGGAAGGCGCTCATTTGGTTCTTATATTTTTACACCATACGATTATCTTCCTCCGAAATATACCCCGGTGGTAATAATAGTTGTAATAATGGTGTTGCTGTTAAACATGATGTCAAACGCCTTGTTAAAGACGTCGCAAATAAAGCAGTTAATTTTTAAAATAGCAAGCTTAATTGCGTTTTATTTTCATTTTTGGGCATAAAGGCCGGGCTTAAATCTTTTGGCGAGCATGCCCGTAGCCAGTTCAGTATCAATGTCAACCACCAAAACCCCGGCTTCGCCATAAGGCTGCCAGGCAAGGCATTCGCCGTTTGGCCCTATAACCGACGTTGCTGATTCCGGGTAGCGCGAAGCATAATTGGCGCTGGCAAAATAGATAGTGTTTTCCAGCGCCCGCATCATAATGGCCTTTTCGTAGTAGGGATTGTTTTTGTTGCCCCATTCAGTCAGTTCAACACCCGCTGTATCGCTGCCGTTGCAGTGGGGGTGAAATACTATTTGAGCACCGCGTACTGCTGCCCACCTCACCGTTTCGGGGTAGCGGAAACCTTCATGACAAATAACGATGCCGAACTTTATACTGTTAACTTCAAAAATATGACGACCGGTACCGGGCGACCATATCTCATCTTCGCTTGGGTCTAACTGGTTTTTTGCCTGGTAACCTAATACTTTGCCTTTGGCGGATATGACGTGGGCGATGTTTAACAGTTTGCCGTTCTCGTACCAGTCCATGGCCATAATTATTGCTATGGCATTTTCGGCGGCAATGGCAGATACCTCTTTTAATGCCGACTGCATTTTTTCGGGCGACGGCGATTCTACGTCAAAGCCCATAATCGGGTAACCGGGAATGTACGATTCGGGGAAGCAGATAATTTCTGCCTGTTGCACGGCAGCTTCCTTTACCAGTTTTTCAACCCAATGTAAAGCATCGGCAATGGTTTTTGGGAAGGGGGGCGAGGCTAAAGCGATTTTCATGGGTTCATCCTTTTAACGACATTAAATAACTGCAATGCAAAGGTATGGTGTTTTATTTTTTAGCGCCTGTTAACTTTTATACCTTTACAGCCGGAAAATGGAGGGATTAATTACAAAATCAACAGGTAGCTGGTACCAGGCGCAAACGCCCGAAGGGCAGGTTTACAACTGTCGTATTAAAGGGAAGTTCCGTATAAAGGGAATTACGACTACTAATCCTATCGCGGTTGGCGATGTAGTGGATTTTGAGATGGAGCCCGACCAGGAAACCGCCGTTATCACCAACCTGCACCAGCGCAAAAATTATATTATCCGCAAATCCATCAACCTGTCTAAGCAGGCGCAGATCATCGCGGCCAACCTTGACCAGGCCGTGTTGGTGGTTACGCTGGCCTCGCCGCGTACGTCGCTGGGCTTTATCGACCGCTTTCTGGTTACTGCCGAGGCGTATGATATCCCCGCAAGGCTGGTATTTAATAAACTCGACCTGTTCAGCGATGAAGGATTGGAAATATTACAGGCTTATAAAGCCGTTTACGAGAATATAGGTTACCCCTGCTACGAAGTTTCGGCGCTGGCAGGGACTAATATTGATGCTGTACAAAGTATTCTTAAGGATAAGATAACGCTTTTCTCCGGGCATTCCGGCGTAGGTAAATCCAGTTTGATCAACCGACTGCTGCCCGACCTGGAATTGCGCACACACCAAATATCCGACTGGAGTGACAAAGGGATGCACACTACCACTTTTGCCGAAATGTTTGAACTGCCGCAGGGGGGCTTTATCATTGATACCCCCGGCATACGCGAATTAGGTGTTATTGATATAGAGAAACAGGAACTAAGCCATTTCTTCCCCGAAATGCGCGAGCGCATGCACGATTGCCGCTTTAACAACTGCCGCCATATAAACGAGCCCGGCTGCGCCGTATTGGACGCGCTTGAAGAAGGTGAGATAGAACCATCGCGGTATGATAGTTACCTGAGTATATATAACGGGAACGATACGAGGAGCTAGCTTTGAGAATCAAAGAGTTAAGATTCAAGATAACGTTAAAGTTTATAGTGTAAATTAGGAGAGATTACATTCTGAATAACGGCCTTTTTTTCTTCTTGCTTCTTGAATCTTAACTCTTGCATCTTAATCCCTATCTTGCTTCCTGATTCTTAACTCTTGATTCTAAAATAAAATGCGTGCTGTATTACAACGGGTTTCTTCGGCATCATGTACGGTTGATAGCAACATTACCGGGCAAATTGGTTTGGGCTTTTTGGTATTATTAGGTATTGAAGATGCTGACACCGATGACGACCTGCAATGGCTTGCCACCAAAATAGTTAACATGCGCGTTTTTGGCGATGAGAACGGCCTGATGAACAAAGCGCTGGCCGATGTGAATGGTGATATCTTGCTTATTTCGCAGTTCACGCTGTATGCGCAAACTAAAAAAGGTAACCGGCCATCGTTTATACGTGCGGCACGAGCGGATAAGGCTGTTCCGCTTTATGAGCAGATGATACAAACTCTTGAAAGCCTAACCAATAAAAAGATAGCTACCGGCATATTTGGTACCGATATGAAGATAAGCCTCGTGAACGATGGTCCGGTGACTATCGTGATGGACAGTAAAAATAAAGAGTAGCAGTGGCAGTTGCGGCAGCAATTGTTTGGTTAGTATATTAGTAAAAATATTGGCACTGCTACCACTGCTACTGCAACTATAAATATCCTATGGAAATTAAAGATGCCCAAACCCTTGTAGACAACTGGATAAAAACAACCGGCATACGCTATTTTAACGAACTGACCAATACCGCTATTTTAATGGAGGAGGTTGGCGAGGTTGCACGCATTATGGCAAGGCAGTACGGCGAACAGTCCTTTAAAAAATCGGATACAGAGGTTGACCTGGCTGATGAGATGGCCGACGTGCTTTTTGTGCTGATATGCCTTGCCAACCAAACCGGTATCGACCTGACGACCGCGCTGGAAAAAACCTGGAAAAGAAAAGTATACGCGATGCCGACAGGCACCGGAATAATAAAAAGTTAAAATAGAAAGGGTAAGAAAAATTTTATGTTTCTGATAGCCGCTCATTAAAGTTTCGCGGGTGTTGCGTTGCAGGTAAGTGCAACACCCTGCAACACCTGCAACACCTGCAACACCCTGCAACACCCTGCAACAGGTGCA
>JBDSIC010000194.1:0-3353 GCA_039918195.1 Mucilaginibacter sp. | reverse complement strand
GGTGTTGCGAAGGGGCAGAATAGGTAAAAAGTCGGGTACTTCCTCGTTATTCATTTCCGCTTCGTCCTCTGACGACATTAGCGGGAAAAACTCAGAATCATCGTTTATAATGGGTAATGCGTGTTTAAAATCAAATGGATCGAAACTCATCAAAAGTATGTTTATGATAAAGGAACCGTCATATTGTCACGCAAGCTGTATGCCGCGTTATATTTTAACGGTTTTGTACTGTTATAGTATATGTGTTCAACACCTGTGCCAATCTGTATCAATATACGCAAACTACTGCTGTTTCGCTTCAAGTAATTGAAAATTAGTTAAATGCAATTTGAAATGCAGACTTCAAAAAACAAGGAAATAGTTGCTGGCCGGGTGAAAAAAAGTCATGCTTTAATTATTTATACTAATTACAAATTCTAAATAATGTGCAAAAGTGTATAATAATATAGTGCAAAGTTAGTTAATGTTATACTATTTTTGTTCACCACAGATTTCTTTCTGAATGAAGTTCTCCGCCTTAGTATCGTTTTTGCTTATTACCTCCATAGAAAGTATGGCGCAAAGCGCGTACATGAAACTGGGCGAGCAGGCATTGATGGACGGGAACTTTAAAGCTGCGGTAAAACAGCTGGAAAAAGCCTGTATGGTTGATTCCACCAATGCCAATACGCTGTGGATGCTGGGCTACTCTTATTACCACAGCGACAATTACAAAAAATCAATAGATGCCTACACAAAAGTTATCAGTATTAAGCCTACCGATGCGTCCGCTTATTACTACCGCGCCAGGGCAAAGAGCTTTTTAGGAAAGGATACGCAGTTATCAGATGCTGAAAGGGAAAAGAATTTGCTGGGCGCGATACACGATCTTACCAAAGCCATGGCCGTAAGCGCCGACCCTAATGATATGAAGCTGTTCCAAAACAGGGGTATTGCTTACCGCGAATACGGCATTTTTAAAATAACACACGCCAAACAGCTACAGGACCGTAACCGCGGCATCAGTTCGTTAAAAGCATCAGTGAACGACCTTGAAAAAGTATTGAATGCCAATCCCGGCAGGAGTGACATCGCCATGTTATTAGACCTTTCTAAAGAAAAGCTGGCCTCATTGAAGTAAAATACCTTCTATTTTATAATTATTTGTACCGATTAAACGCACGTGCTGGGTTTTTTCTATGCGGTATAGCGAGTCGGGCCGGTAGTAAAGTTTTTCGGTATTGGTATACAGCAAGTTTTTGGTGCTATTGACAATGGTAATGCTTTGCACCTTGCCGCCCTGTTTTTTGATGGTCAGTTCACGTGTTTTAAGGTCGGGCTCTTTAGCAGTGTAGCGCATTAAATCAGGGGTTTCTACAATAGTGTACCCATCGTGCCAGGCCGGCTTGTTGATGTCTGAATTAATAAATAAGCTTAATTCGCTTCCCCAATTTTTGATGTGCAGGCTTTTGGTTTCAGCTTTCCCGTTATGCGAAACTGTTTTTTTAACGATGGGATCCAACTTCATCAACCGGGCAGAATCGGCCTCGAAAAACCCCTTTACATCAAAAAATTTGGCAGTGATAACCTTAACATCCGGCTTGCATGCTTGCAGGCCGGATATAAGGATAATCATATTCAGTATAAGTAATAGTTGTATAGAGGATGGTTTATACCAGCACATTTCCTGTCATTTCAGCCGGAATGGCTACACCCATTATTTTTAAAACGGTAGGTGCAACATCGCCCAATTTGCCATCATGCACTTCCTTCACATCATTGTCTATAATAATAACGGGGACCAAATTGGTAGTATGCGCGGTATTTGGCGATCCGTCATCATTTACCATATAATCGGCATTGCCATGGTCGGCAAGGATAATAAATGAGTAACCGTTTCTTAAACCTGTTTCAACAACGGCCTGTGTGCAGGCATCCACGGTTTCGGCAGCTTTTATAACAGCATCAAATACCCCTGTGTGGCCAACCATATCGGTATTGGCAAAATTGAGGCATACAAAATCGGGCCACTTAACTTCCAGTTCAGGTAAAATAGCATCGCGTATACCTTCGGCGCTCATTTCGGGCTGCAGATCATACGTGGCCACTTTTGGCGATGGTACTAATAAGCGCTTTTCGTTGGTAAACTCTTTTTCGCGGCCGCCCGAGAAGAAGAAAGTTACGTGCGGGTATTTCTCGGTTTCGGCAATACGTATTTGGTTTTTGCCGGCATACTGCAATATCTCGCCTAACGTTTTGGTCAGGTCGTCTTTGTTAAATATTACCTGTACATCCTTAAACGTTTCGTCGTACTGCGTCATAGTGATGTACTTCACCTTTAGCGGGTGCAGGTTGTACTCCGGGTACGCCTTTTGGGTAAGCGCCAGGCTTATTTCGCGGCCCCTGTCTGTACGGAAGTTGAAGCAGATAACTACATCACCATCTTTAATAACAGCAACAGGGCTGCCATCGGCGTTAGTGCGTATAATAGGCTCAACAAACTCATCGGTAACACCTTCAGCGTACGATGTCTTGATAGCATCGGTAATGCTTTGTACCGGCGTACCGGTGCCGTTTACCAGCAGGTCGTAAGCTTTTTTAACCCTTTCCCAACGATTATCACGGTCCATGGCAAAATACCTGCCTATGGCCGATGCTAACTTTACCGGCGTATTGGCAATATATTGCTCCACATCGGTAATAAAACCTAAACCCGATTGCGGGTCGGTATCTCGCCCGTCTAAAAAGGCGTGGATATAAACTTTTTCAAGACCCAACTGCTGCGCGGTATCAACCAGCCCCTTCAGGTGGTAAATATGCGAGTGTACGCCCCCGTCAGATACCAGGCCCATGAAATGTACATCGCGATTATTTTGTTTGGCATACTCCAAAGCATCCTTTAAAACGGGGATAGTCGGCAGCTCTTTGTCGTCAACGGCTTTGTTGATGCGGCCCAGCTCCTGGTAAACCACGCGGCCTGCACCCAGGTTCATGTGCCCAACTTCCGAGTTGCCCATCTGGCCGGCCGGCAGGCCCACTGCTACGCCCGAAGCTTCGAGTTTGGCGTTTGGGTATTTTTGCAGCAGCGAATCAAAGAATGGAGTATTGGCATTATATATTGCGTTCGACTTGTCGTGACGGCCATAACCCCAGCCGTCAAGTATCATCAGTATTACTTTTTTATTTATTTCCACAACGCAAATATAAAGGGCACAGGGGTAACTTTATAAAATATAGTTGGGATAAGTTTTTTTTAATGCAACATTTTGTTGTTAAATTGCTTCTGTAATATGATGAAGAAACTGAATAGCCTTTTTTTGCTGATGTTTTTGTTTGTGCTGCCATTAAGTGTTGTTGCAGCAGACCCGATAGAT
>JBDSIC010000193.1:0-2558 GCA_039918195.1 Mucilaginibacter sp. | reverse complement strand
ATATGGTGATTTAACAATCAGCGGTATTACCAAACCCGTTACACTTGATGTTGAATACGGCGGTACGGTAGTAGATCCATACGGACAAACAAAAGCCGGCTTTACTATTTCTACAAAAATAAGTCGCAAAGATTTCGGCCTTACCTGGAGCGCTGTTACTGAGGGCGGCGGCATAGTGGTAAGCGATGAGGTTAAAATACATGGCGAAATACAATTGATAAAGCAGGCGTAGGTTTTGATAGGTGAGGGGTCAATAGGTCATTTGTTCAACAGGTCACTAGCTCATTGGGGTAGTATGTGATTGCGGCAATAGGGGCTTGGTTGCGGTGTAAGTAGCCAGTGGGGTACAATACTTTTGAGAAATGACTATTCATGATGGCCATTGGCTAATGTAAAGCCACCATATAAAATAGAAAACAATGGAAAGAATTCTCGGGTTACACCACATTACGGCTATTGCATCTGATGCAAAACGCAATCATCAATTTTATACCTGCGTGCTTGGCATAAGGCTCGTAAAAAAAACAGTAAATTTTGATGATCCCAAAACCTATCATTTTTATTACGGCGATGTAGTTGGCCATGCCGGAACCATATTAACGTTTTTTCCCTGGGAAGGTATTGGAAAGGGCTATAACGGTACGGGTATGGCGACAAACATCGGTTACGCCGTGCCAAAAGACAGCTTTAGCTTTTGGGAAGAACGCTTTAACCGCTTTAAAGTAAAGCAAGGAAATATCACGGAAATATTCGGCGAGGAATGCTTGTCTTTCCAGGATCCCGATGGGTTAAATATTGCCCTAATTGCGGCTAAAAATATTGACGAGCGCAAGCCATGGCAAACACCGGAAATAAATGAGGCCGTGGCGGTAAAAGGGTTTCACAGTGTAACTCTTACACTCAAAAATAGCAAAGCCACTGTAGGTGTGTTAACGGATATACTTGGTTACAAATTACAGGCACAGGATGGCAACCGCTACCGCTTTAGTACAGATGCTGTGGCTACGGCAAATATAATAGACATCATTGAGTCGCCCGATGAGGCCGGTGGTTATAATGCCGCAGGAACTAACCACCATGTGGCCTTTCGGGTAAAAGATGAGAAGGTATTAATGGATTATCGTGAAAAGGTATTAAGCAAAGGGTTAAACATCACACCAAAAATTGACCGTGATTATTTTTTCTCTTTATATTTTCGGGAGCCTGGCGGGGTATTGTTTGAACTGGCAACAGAAAATCCCGGTTTTACGGTAGATGAACCGGAAGATCAATTGGGCACGCATCTTAAATTGCCACAGCGCTATGAGTCATCGAGAACAAAAATTGAAGGTGCACTGCCAGTATTATAAAGGGATCATTCCATAGTTTTTATTACCTGAAAATAATATGCACACTAAAAAAATATTTACAGCTGGCAAAGCCCTGGGCAGCACAGGTAAGGTGTTGATAATGCTACATGGCCGTGGCGCCGATGCACAGGACATTTTATCACTTTCTTCCAGCCTGACTGTAAGCGATTTTACGTTAATGGCGCCACAGGCAACCAATCACTCCTGGTATCCTAATTCTTTTCTTGCGCCGCCGGCTCAAAATGAGCCCTGGCTTTCATCAGCCTTATCAGTTTTAAAAAACCTGGTTGATGATATTGTTGAAAAAGGTGTGCCGCAAGAGAATATCTATTTTTTAGGCTTTTCACAGGGTGCCTGTTTAACACTTGAATATGTTGCCAGGCATGCAGCGTTATTTGGTGGCGTGGTTGCTTTTACCGGCGGCCTTATCGGTGATAAAATTTATACAGAAAATTACAAAGGCGACTTTAAAAACACGCCTGTTTTTATAGGCAGCAGTAATCCTGACCCGCATGTTCCGGTAGAAAGAGTGCGGGCAACTGCGGCTGTTTTAAAAAGCATGAATGCCGCCGTTATTGAAAAAATTTATGATAATATGGGGCATACCATTAGCCAGGATGAAATAGATAATGCCAATAAATTTATATTTAAATAACCCGCTAGGCTGGCGGTGTATGCCAAATAATAATAAAGCAAATCTATACTGATGAAGACGCAATATTTTCCGGCCTCAGCCAGGGGCACAAAAGATATCGGCTGGCTTAAAAGCCATTTTGTTTTCAGTTTTAGTGACTATTATAACCCCCTGGCCAGCGCTTTTGGCACTTTGGTGGCTTTTAATGATGATATCGTTCAAAAAGGAAAAGGCTTTGGCATTCATCCCCACGTGAATATGGAAATCATTTCTATAATGCTGCAGGGGAGTATGAATCATAAAGACTCAATGGGCTACAGTACAACGGTTGAAGAAGGTGGCGTTCAGGTAATGAGCGCAGGCTCCGGCCTTAAACATGAGGAATACAACATTGGCGAAGAAGATGTGAATTTTTTACAAATTTGGATACAGCCTAAACTGCAGAATATTTCGCCCCGTTACCAGCAACGCAGCTTTCCTAAAGCCAATAGAAAGAACCAGCTAAAAACGGTAATTTCCGGCGAAGAAGGGCTGGGGCATTGCTGGATTAATCAAAACGCCAGGCTTTCATTGGG
>JBDSIC010000192.1:0-17208 GCA_039918195.1 Mucilaginibacter sp. | reverse complement strand
CCGAAAAGTTTTTATACCCGATACTGTTGAAACCAATACCGAAAAGCTTAGCATTTACCCTAACCCGGCCCATAACAACATGACGGCCGGGTACATATTGCCCGCAGCTACGGATGTAACGATAAGGATAGTTGACATGGCCGGCAAAGTGATGTTCAGCCGTAGTGAAGGGAATCGCGCTGCGGGTAAAAACAAAGGGGCGATAAATATTACCGGCTGGGTAAGCGGCGTTTATTTTTTACAGGTGATAGCGGACGATAAGACGCTTGCGGTGAGGAAAGTCATTATTCAATGACCGCAAAAAAACGCCATTGCTTATTCAGCAATGGCGTGTATAGTAATAATAAGATTTGATTATACAGCAGGATCTTCAACTACTTCTGCATCATCCATATCATAAGGTGAACGCTCCTTTTTAAATATGGCCGCGCCTATCAGGCTTATAACAGCGCCCATAACTGCCGAACCTATTGCGAGGAAAAAGGCTGTGATCAGCAGGCCGTATTTGGCAGTGATATCCATTGCGGTTTTTATCTGCGCATCTGTCATCGTGCCTTTTTCTTCCATTTGGGTTTGTGCTGTATCAAGCGCTTTTTGCCACTGATCAGGGCTTAAAAAACCAAGATAGATATAGGTAAACAAGGCCGTTAGCAGCCCGGTAAATACTGCATATCTAAAACCAGCCGAAAAGCCCTGGCCAAAGGTCATAAACCCGCCCAGTTCGTCACGAAACTCTTTTTGTGTTAACAACAACAATCCTATAAACGGCACATAGTTAACATACTTAGCCGGTGAATTCGGGTCGATGTTTAAAAACTCAAATGTATAGGTAAGTACTATGGTAATAGCCAAACAAATAAGCGCCCACTTGGTAGCTATTTTTGTTGAGGATGATTTTACTGTTTCGGTCATGGTATAATAATTTAAGGTTATTTAAAGTTAGTTAATATCTGGTAAACAGCTATGTCAAACTGTTTGTCTAAAGCGTGCTCAGCCACTTTTTCATCGGCACCGGCGGGTGGGTTTGTGTCACTGAAATAGGCCATAATGGGGTAAAATAACTCTTTTAATTCCGAATCGTCGGGCAATGTATGTGCTATTTTGTTTACCTCATCCAATGGGCTTTCTATCAATATTTGGTTGGATATTACCGGCTCATAAATACGGTATTCGTCCTGGAACTCATCTTCATCAACCAGTAAAAATTCCTTCAGGTAATCATCCAGTTCGGGCTCAATACCTTCGTCTTCGCACTCGTTAAGATATAGCAGCAGGTTAAGCAGTTCGGTGCCTCGGTCAATGGTATCTTCCTCAATAGCTTCCCATTCTGGGGTATCCAAATAATCTTCCTCCAGTTTTTTTACATCGGCGCTAAAAAAGTTGATCAGCAGCAGGTCGAAAAACACTTCGCGTAAAGCTTCCACCTGCGGGTTGTTATCAAATACACCGTCAAGCAGTTCCACCTTGCTAATAAAATCCTTATCCGACGAGAATACCTTATCAAAATCGCCGGTTAATTTAACCGCTTCAAAATCGCTGTATTTGCCGAATGCCTTTAAAGCGGCATAAAGGGCCGATTTAACTTTTGGAAATATCATGTTACTATGATTTAAAAAGATGATTATTGTTACAGGTTAACAGTACTTTTCCTGTTAACGTTTGGCCGATGAACGGCGAGTTATATGATTTGGACAAGTTGTTTTGGCGGGTGTATGCCCACTCTTGTTTTATATCGAATATGGTTAGGTTAGCTTCCTTTCCCTCGGCTATAACCGGCACCTCAACCCCTAAAATATTGCGTGGGTTTACCGCCATTTTCTGAACGATCAGCGCGGGCGACAATCCTGCCTTCAGGGCAAGTACTAAAGCTGTTTGCAGGCCTATCATACCATATTCAGCCACTTCAAACTCCACATCCTTAAACTCAATTTCGTGCGGGGTATGCTGCGATACGATGGCATCAATAGTGCCATCATTTAAACCGGCTATCAGCGCGTCGACATCGCTTTGGGTACGTAGCGGTGGTTTTACCTTGTACTGGCTGTCGAAGCCCAGTAAAGCCTCGTCGGTAAGTACTAAATGATGCGCTGCCACGTCACAGGTTACTTTAATTCCGTTGGCTTTGGCGGCTTTTATAAGGCTTACCGAGCGCTGGGTGGTAATCGTGCTGAAGTGTATTTTTGAATTGGTATACTCAGCCAGGTAAAGGTCGCGGGCAATCATTAGCTCTTCGGCCAGCGATGGTATACCTTTCATGCCCAGCATAGTACTTACATTACCCTCGTTTACTTTGGCCTTGCCGGCTATAGCGGTATCTTCAGGATAAGAGAACACGGTGGCGTTAAACCCCTGCGCGTATAAAAGGGCGCGTTCCATCAGGCCTGCGTCCTGTACCGGGCGGTTGCCGTCTGTAAAGGCTTTGGCGCCACTGTTGTGCATGTCGTACATTTCAGCAAGGTCCTTTCCTTCGCGTTTGTAAGATATGGTGCCCAGTGGATACACATCCACCAACTTGCCTTTGGCACGGTTAAGCAGGTATTCTACTTCGGCTTTAGAATGTACAGGCGGCTGGGTATCTGGCATCAGCGCAAGCGCTGTAAACCCGCCTGCTGCTGCTGCCGCTGTGCCGGTGGCAATATCTTCCTTTGTTTCAAGGCCCAGTTCGCCTATGTTGCAGTTAAGGTCTAAAAAACCGGGCGACAGGTTTGCCCCCTTTGCATCAAACTCCTTTGCGCCATCTGCATCAGCTATTTTACCTATTTGGGTGATGATGCCGTTTTTGATAAGCACATCAACTGTTTTTTTATTAAATGGAGAGTTGGGGTCGGTAATTAAGGCAGATTTGATAAGCAAATTCATCCGTGTTGCTTTAATGAGTAGTTTGGGTTGATGGCCCTGTTGCAAGCGTCCGCTTATCAGTTTTATAGTACCTGATGAGCACAATTTCGGCAGCCAAGAATATCAATGCCAAAATTATACAAAGTTTCCATAATTGCACACCATTATTTACGTCATTAACAACGCTTGTTAAAGGGCGCTTTTCGTTAATGATGTTTTTACCTTTGCCGGGTAACAGTTTATCTATTTCGGCAGCGGCTAAATAGCTCAGGTCTGATTCCTTCCGGTTATCGTTAAAGGCAAGTATAGCCGCGGTACTATCCTGCTTTTTAAGTTCATAAATGCCTGTTTCCTGCAATTGCCCCGGCAGGTAAAGCAGTGTGCTTCCCTCCTGCTGCCGCACGTCGGGTATTATGCTATGCCCATTTTTATTTAGGGTGATGAGTTGCTTTTCTGTTGAACGCAGCGGTATGGTTTCGATGCTTTCATTACTGCCCAATGTATAAAAAAGCGGCATATCGCGCCCGCTGAGCAAGGCTATCCTGAACATAACCGGCACAAAAAGCCCGTGACGCTGCAGATTACTGAAGTCATCACCCAGTGCAACAGCCGCCACATACACCCGCCCGGCCCGGCTTTTATACCCCCCCCAAAATGGCTGGTTGCCTGGTAACTGCATAATACTCTCGCCGCCCGAAGCGATCAACTCGTAGTATTTTTTTACCACCGGCAGGTCGGGGTTTTGCGGTACGGCATCAAATATCCTTTTAAACAGCGGATTTTGCAGGTTTAAGGCAGATACTTTAGTGGTCTCTGTAATTAGCTTAGACGGATAAGCAGCATTTAATGGCAGCAATAGCGCCTTGTAGCTTTCCACTTCCGCATCCCCGGCAGGGAAAACCAGGAGGGTACCACCCTTATTCACATAAACCTGCAACTGCTGCACTAAACCCGCTGATATGGCTTTAACATCAGACAAAACAATAAGCGGATAAGCGTTCAGTCCGGCATAATCCACGTTGCCTTCGGGCATACGGGTGGCTTTAAAAAATGTATCCGATGCAAAAACAGCTTTTAAATAACTATTTTCAATACCTCCATCTATAAGCAGCACCGGCAACTGCTTTTTAACATAAAATGTGAAGTAAAACTTGTTATCAAATATCACCGGGTTATCCTCCAACTGTATCTCGCCCTGCTGCCAGCCCGCCTGCAGGCCCGAAAAGTTGAGCGTATCAGTTAACACCGCATGCGCACCGACAGTAAAGCTGCCTAATGCCTTTTGATGCCCGTTAATAAACAATTTGAGCGGCACCTTCGCAGCCTCTTCGCCGGCATAGTTATGCAGCCTTATTACCAGCTTTTCGTTGTCGCCGGGCTTGTGTACGGCGCTTAGCAGCCAAATCGAATCAACGGCTACATTAGGCAGGTTGGTTGCCTTTAGCTGAATTATGTTAACCGGCACACTCGTTTTCAAGGGTTTATCAGCAATATTTTTTTGCAGGTCGGATATAATATAAATGGCTTTGGCGGCACCGGGCTGCCCATCCAATAGGCTTTGCTGCCTGTTAACTATCTGCTGTAAGCCACGGCTTCGGGCGCTTATTTTTACCTCGTCAACCGCATCGTAAAACTCGTCGCGATTAAGCAGGCGCTGGTGTTTGCCCTCAAAATCCTGTGTAAGCAGTTGAAAGCGGTCGTTAATATGATATGCCGAGGCCACCTCTTTTGCTTTTTGCCGTGCCTGATCCAGCAGGCTGCCCTCGCGGTTAAGGGTTTGCATGGAGTAAGAATTATCTACAAAAATGCTAACGACGTTTTGCCTGCCTGCATCCTGGTTATTTTGCGGGATGTAAGGCTTTGCAAAGGCCAGCACTAAAAATGTAAGGGCCAGTAATCGCGATAGCAGGATGAGCCATTCCTTAAGGTTACGGCGCGAGGCCTGCTGCTCCTGCAACTCCTTTAAAAACTGCACATTGCTAAACTGTACCTTTTGGTACCTGCGAAAATTGAACAAATGCACCACCACGGGTATGGCCAGCGATATCAACGCAAATAAAAAGGCAGGATATAAAAAGTGCATAGGGTACAAATGTGGTTATAGATGGGCAGATATGCAAGGTTGATGATATGCAGATGTGCAGATTGAAAAGATTTTCGCTGATTGGTTAATCTTTTATTTACCAGATATAAAAGTTAAATTTGTTTATATGGAAACATTGAAGATAGATGTTCAGAACGAACAGGAAAAAAAAGTATTAATTGCTTTTTTGGATAGTTTGCATTATCAATACCGTAGCGATAATGATGATTATGTATTGAATGATGCCGAAATACAAGAAATGTTAGCACGTAAAGAAGCTTACGAGGCAGGTAACACAACTGCTATACCCTGGAGCGAGATAAAACAGCGTTACGAGGGTGTTTGATCTTAAACTTCTTGCACATGCTGAAGATGAATTCTCGGAAGCATTTGATTGGTACCAAAAACAGCAAACAGGATTAGGCAAAAAGTTTTTTACTGAGGTCAATCAGCAGCTAACACTTATTGAAGCCAATCCGTATCATTATCCTATCCGTTATGCAAATGTGCTTCATGCTGTTCCCGTAAAAAAATTTCCGTTTATTATTATTTATTGGGTTGATGACGCTAAGCAGCAAATAGTTGTTGCATCTATATTTCATACAAGCAGGCAGCCGAAATATTGATGTGCAAATGTGCAGATGTGCAGATTCCATAACCTTCGCTTTTTCTCATTCTGAACGTAGTGAAGAATCTTGCGCTGTTCGAAGTCTCTGACTTCAGATAGCGATTGTGACAAAAAATAAATCCGAAATTGAAAATTCGAAATTCGAAATCAGAATTAAACAATTACATTTGCTTATGCCATATAAAGAACGCGAAATCAGCAAGATGTACTATACCATGGGCGAGGTTGCGGCCATGTTTGACGTAAATCAATCTATGTTAAGATTTTACGAGAAAGAGTTTGATGTTCTTCAACCTAAAAAGAACAAAAAGGGCAACCGCTACTTTACCCCCGAAGATATTGAGAACCTGAAGGTTATCTTCCACCTGATAAAAGATAAAGGTTATACGCTTAACGGCGCTAAAGAACATATGAAAAGCAATATAGGTAACACAAAAGACCAGCAGCGTGTTATCGACAAACTGGTCGACCTTAAAAAATTCCTGCTCGAAGTACGCGACCAATTGTAATTTACCCGCTAAAACATATCTTTATTCCCAAACCCACATCACACGGAATAAATTGATATGAATGTTTACCATAAGGGTGCCATACCTTTTGTTTTACTGCTTATACCCTACCTGCTTGGTATTGCCGCCGGCATTAATTTATTTCCGCAAACTGATCTTACGCTGTTGCTTACCTGCTTGTGCATAGCACTTGTGGCATTTATCAGCCTGAATATATTTTATAGTAAATGGACATACAAAGTAAGTTGGCTCGGCGGAACGATCATGTTTATTGTATTGGTGATCACCGGCATCGCAAACACCATTCAAAGCAACCAACTCAATAACAAAGACCATTTTTCGCATCTTACAGCCCAACATTTACTGGTTAAAATTATTGATGAACCCGTTTGGAAAAATGATGCGCTTAAATTTACTGTTACTGTTGAACAGACCGTTACACCCGGCAAAAAGATAGCAGCAAGCGGCAAAGTGCTTATCTCTATAAAAGATAAAGCAGCAAAAAACCTGTATTATGGCGATGTGCTTCTTATCCCAGCAAAGTACCGCGAAGTTGACCCGCCATTTAACCCGGCCGAGTTTAATTACAAGCAATATTTAGCCAACAAAAATATCTATCACCAGGCATATCTGTACCCGGGCCAATATGTTGTTATAAAGAAAGGTACGGGCAATTCCATTATTGCGTACGCCCTGCGCTTGCGGCAAAGGCTGGTGAACAAACTGAAAGCTAACCTGCATGATCCGGATGCCGCCGCAGTAGCTGCAACCCTGATATTGGGTTATAAAGCTGAATTAAGCAATGATGTGCTGCAGGCTTATTCAAAAACCGGAACTATCCATGTACTCTCGGTATCCGGCGCGCATGTGGGTTTGGTTTATTTGGTGCTGGCTTTCGGGTTGTCGTTTTTAAACCGGTACAGGCATGGACGGGTAGTAAAAGCGGTTATTATTATCACGCTAATATGGTTTTATGCTCTGCTGACCGGCTTCTCCCCGCCTGTTTGCCGGGCGGCGGTAATGCTGTCGCTTATTATTACAGGCAACACGTATACCAGGCACATCAGCAGTTTAAATATCCTGGCCTTTTCGGCATTTGTTATATTGCTTTTCGATCCGCTGTTGATAACCGATGTGGGTTTCCAGCTATCTTATCTGGCGGTAGCGGGGCTTATTGTTTTGCAGCCCATTATCTATAAACGTCTCGAAGTAAAAAACCGGTGGCTGGATAAGTTGTGGCTATTCTGTTCCGCTTCTATCGCCGCGCAGGTTATTACTTTCCCGTTAAGCGCGTATTATTTTCACCAGGTACCGGTTTACTTTTTAATCAGCAACCTGTTTATTTTACTGCCTTCGGCGATAATGTTATGCGGCGGCATTTTGTACTTGTTTTTACCGCAGGATATTGTAGTTGCCAAATGGCTGGGCTATTTATTGGAGCAAACCATATTGTTCACCAATACGGCCTTAGGTATCATTGAACATGCCCCGCTGGCAGGCATCAATAAAGTATGGCTAACTAAAATTGAATATGTATTGCTTTATGGCATCATCATTATTGTTTTCATGCTGATACACAGGCGCAGTCGTGCACTTATCGGGTTGGGTATAGGTTTCGTATTGCTGTTCTGTATATCCGTAGGCATAAAATACTATAACGCAGCTAATACCAGGCAAATGGCATTTCTAAACCTGCGGAAAAACGCGGGTATTGTATTTAAGAGCGGCCGCAACGCCGTAGTGATAACTGATCTTACAGTTGACAGTAAAGCTTTTAAGTGGTCGGTACAGCCTTATCTTGATAGTAATAAGGTAAGTGATTTAAAAATTATTAATCTGCAAGATGATATGGCGACTAATTTCTTCAGCAAAAAAGGCAACAACATCATTTTTTTAAAACACAAGTTGACGATAATTGATAAACCCGGCTCACTTTTACCCGTAAAATTTGAGTCGGAACTTATTTATATAACCGGCAATCCAAAGCCCGAAAATATATCTACGGGCATACAACAAAGCCACCCAACACTTGTTATTAATGGTAGTAACAGTAAAAAAAACATATCCGTGTTAAAACAGCAAGCTCAATTATTAAACATCCCTGTTAAAATATTACCCGGTAACAAAGCGTTCATTGTTACATCTAATAAATAAATATTATTATTGCATTAAGGCAATACCTATTAAGTAAAACAAACAAAAATCAAATGAATAACAAGATCTTTAAAACAGCGCTTTGCTTAACCCTTTCGGCATTCGCTATCAGCGCCAGCGCGCAAAAAAAATACTCCGAGGGTGTGGTAACTTTAAATGTAAAGGCACAGGGCACTACGGTTGAAACTAAAAGCTACTTCACAGCCGACTCCACCGCCTATGCCTTTTCAGCAGGCCCGGCCAGTGTTAAATTAGTATCGAACACAGAGTCCACCTTTTTCGCGGTGCTGGTTGACATACCCGTTGCGGGCCGTAAGATAGCCGCTGTTGCTACACCTGCCGAAATTGAAGACGGACTTAGCAAAATACCCGCTTTTACCTTTACTAAAACAGAGGAAGCCCAGGTGATATCAGGCTTTAACTGCAAAAAAGTAGTGGCAAAAGATGTAACCAGCGGCAAAAGCTATGATGTATGGGTAACAAATGATATAGCCATTCCGCCAAGCGCTACTGAAAAATATTATGCCAAAGCAGGCGGGTTCCCTATACAATTTACGGCATTCCAAATGGGAAAGGAAACCGGGGTTACGGTAACAAGTGTTAGTGACCAAAAGCCGCCTAAAGGCACATTTACCATTTCAAAGGACTATACCAGAATATCCATGTCTGACCTTGCTGCCATGAACGGCGGCAACTAATTTGTCAGCCACAGTTAACAATTTTCTTAAGGCTTCTTAACATCAGCACAAATAGTTATTTTTGCGCCCGATGTTGAGGAGCCTAATTAGTTTTATACGCTTTGTAATATTTTGGGTAGTATTCTCTGTCTTCACCCGCGCCACTTTTGAGTTATATTTTATTGATAAACTTAAAAAAGCGGATACTGCAGAAGTAGTACAGACATTTTTATACGGCATCCGCATTGACTTGTCTGCGGCGGGTTATATATGCGTACTGCCGTTACTGGTATTCCTCATTACCTGGTTTATTCCAAGGGCCTACGTTAAACATGTATGGCTCAGAATATATGTTTACTTCTTTATATTTCTGATTTCTCTTATCGCGATATTGAACCTCAATATATTCCGCGAGTGGGGTACTAAAATAAGCTACCGTGTTTTTGATACGCTCTTCCACGCCCCTTCCGAGGCCGTGGCCTCAACCGGGTCATCGCCAATAGGTTTAAGTTTGGCTATAGGTATCGTGTTGATTGTGATCGGTATCCTGCTATCAAATGTTATTATTGATTACCGGTTTAAAAAGCCTGTCCCTCCCATTTATATTAAAATACCTGCGGCATTGTTACTTGCCGGGTTAAACCTGCTTATTGTACGCGGCGGCCTGCAGGTAGCGCCCATGAACCAAAGCATGGCCTATTTTTCGGATAAGCAAATACTTAACCAAAGCGCACTGAATACCGAATGGAATTTAATGCACAATACGCTCGAAAACTTTAAAACACCATACAACCCCTACTTATTTATGCCAACCAAAAATGCTGCGGCATTGGTTGACAGCCTGTATATAATAAAAAAGGATACGACGGTACACATACTTACTACGCAGCGCCCAAATGTCATTATAATTCAGTTAGAGGGCTGTACCGCCGATGTGATCGAATCCCTGGGTGGCGAAAAAGGAGTGTCGCCAAACTTTGAAACATTTATAAAACAGGGTGTATTATTTGATGAGATACTGGCTTCGGCAGATCGCACCGATAAGGGTATTATAGCCATTTTAAGCGCTTTCCCGTCGCAGGCAACTCGTACCATTATTGTGGATAACGACAGGCAGGCAAAAATGCCTTCGCTTATCAATGTGTTTAAAGATAACGGTTACGGCACCTCCTACTTTTACGGCGGCGAAAGCGAATTCATGAACTTTAAGGCCTACATATTAAGCCATAAAACCGACGACCTGTTTGATAAAAAAGTTTTCAGGCCCGAAGATATGAACTCCAAATGGGGTGCGCATGATGATATTGTATTGAGCAAACAGCTTAAATTTTTGAATACACAAAAACAGCCGTTCTTCTCGTACCTGCAAACATTAACTAACCACGAGCCTTTCGAGTTGCCGGTGAAGCCGCATTTCCCGGGTGAGGAATTGAGCGATAAATTCAGGAGCACCAGCTACTATGTTGATGCCAGCCTAAAGGCTTATTTCGACGAAGCAAAAAAGCACGACTGGTATAAAAACACATTATTTATTTTAGTTGCCGATCACGGCCACCGGCTACCGCGAAACACATCCGATCCGTTTGAGCCGGAAAAATATCATATCCCGCTGCTGTTTTTTGGCGATGCCATAAAACCCGAATATCGTGGCACCAAAATTAGTAAAATGGGCGGCCAGACAGATATTGCCGCTACCCTGCTTGCACAGTTGAACCTGCCACACAACCAGTTCAAATGGTCGAAAAATTTGTTAAATCCATACACCAAAGAGTTTGCCTTTTTTGACTGGGATAATGGCTTTGGCCTCTCGTTACCGCAGCAAACCATTTCGTACGATAACGCCGGCAACCGGGTAATTTACATCCGCGACAGGAGTGTACTACAGCCTGTTAACGATAAGGTACTGGAACAGGGTAAAGCGTATTTGCAGGAAGTATTTACGGATTATATGAATTATTAAGGCCTAATTATGATTGTCATTCAAGGAGCGATAGCAAAGAATCTATTCGCCGATATATGCTTCGTTCCTCAGCATTACACTGGATATAATTAATTTATATCCTTACCCAAGGCATTAACCCAATCACCGAACAATCGGGTTTCAATAACAACCGCTTTATCCGCATGCATCTGCCAGTCGGGCGAGAAATGCTGTAGCTGGTTGATCATTTCTTCCAAATGCCCTTCTTCTTCCAGTATGATTGATTTCACGTTTACCTTGCTGCCGGCTGCGTCAAGCGCGTCCTGGTAAATGGGGTAAAGCTCATCGGCACGTACTTCAATGGCGTAGGTTACCAGTAAGTAAGCCGCAAAGCGCAGTTCTCTTCCGGTAAGCTTTAATTCGTTTTTTAGGTAGCGGCATACCTCTACATCCAGTTGATTAAGGTAATATTTGCTGTAGCCGGGTGCCAGCAGGTATTCTGATGAATACGTTGGACAAAAGCCGTCGCCGGTTTTTTCTATTTGTTTTTTAAGATAGAAGGCATGGCGGTGTTCTTCGGCGGCATGTTTAAGGATGATGTAGGTAACTGTAACCGGATCTTCGCTGGCAGATATTTTACGTGCGCCGGTATTTTCCATTAACGACAGGGTATTTAACCATTTGGCATGCAAGTGATTA
The DNA here is from genome assembly GCA_039918195.1 of Mucilaginibacter sp. Classification (GTDB taxonomy): domain Bacteria; phylum Bacteroidota; class Bacteroidia; order Sphingobacteriales; family Sphingobacteriaceae; genus Mucilaginibacter. The sequence goes on along the minus strand of JBDSIC010000192.1, from coordinate 5,699 downwards.
TCAGCAATTATATCAGGCAGTAGTGTATTCAGTTCCATGGTTCAAATTTCCTCAAAGGCATCCTCAATTTTGCTGTAAATATAGTTCAGCTCCGCGTTGGTAATGCAATATGGGGGTAAAATGTAAATAATGTTGCCAAGCGGCCTTAAAATTATCCCTGCATCTAAAAAATAGCTGTATAACCTGTCGCGCAGCAAGCTAAAATATGAGGTATCGCTGCCTGTTTCCCACTCCATAGCCAGTATAGTACCGGTTTGGCGTACACGCTTTATTTTAGGCTGATGCTGTATACTTTGAGCAAATACCCTATGCCTTGCCTCTATCCGTTTTATATTTTCGGCGGTGGAGCTATCAAGGAACAAATCCAGACTGGCCAGTGATGCCGCGCAGGCCACCGGGTTAGCAGTGTACGAGTGCCCGTGAAACAAGGTTTTCATCTTGTCGTCCGACAAAAAAGCATCGTATATCTGTTGTGTACATGTAGTTAAGCCAAATGCCATGGTGCCACCTGTAATCCCTTTTGAAAAACACATGATATCGGGCTGCTGCGAAACATGGTCGCAGGCAAAGGGTTTACCTGTGCGGCCGAAACCGGTGAATACTTCATCGGCTATGGTCAACACGCCTTCTTCGCGGCAATGCGCCATTAGTTGATTCAAATATTCAGCCTCATACATCACCATCCCCGCCGAACCCTGCACCAGCGGCTCGAAAATAAAACACGCTAAATTGGATTTGAGATGTGAGATCTGAGATTTGAGATTTTGTATGTTTTCTTTGTTTGGCAGGTCGATAAATTCCACGTCAAACAGCAGGCTATCAAAAGCGGCTGTGAACGCGCTGCGCCCGCTTACTGACATAGCGCCGAACGTATCGCCGTGATAGGCATTTTTAAAAGCTAGTATCTTTGTACGCTGCCGGCCGGTATTATACCAATATTGCAGGCACATTTTTATAGCCACTTCAACAGCTGTTGAGCCGTTATCGGAATAAAATACCTTTTGTTGATTGCTTGGTAAGATGGCTAATAACCGTTCAGCCAGTTCAACCGCAGGCTGATGTGTAAAGCCGGCAAATATTACGTGTTCGAGTTTAGTTAACTGTTCAGCTACTTTTTGGGCGATATAAGGGTGCGCGTGGCCATGAATGTTCACCCACCATGAGGATACCGCGTCAATGTATTTTTTACCGTCCTCTCCGTATAAACAGGCCCCTTCGCCCCTAACTATGGGCACAGGCGACAAGGCAGTTTGCATCTGCGTGTAAGGGTGCCATATAACTTTCAGGTCGCGCTCAACTAAACTCATACGGCTTTATTATTTAACAAGGCAACCACATGCTTGTCTATCGGGAAGGTCACATGCTCCGGCCTCAACTCATCAAGCTTAACCCAGCGGAACGATTGCAGGCACTCGCCTTCCCCGTCAAAATCAAAAATATTAGTTTTTATATTTAGGTTGACAGGCTGCTTGTTTTTTACCAAATAGTAAATGCTGATCACCTGCGAATCATTAAACGCCGACTTCACAAAAAAATCGGTGGTGTAAAAATGGCTTAATATTTCTATATCCATGTCACACTCTTCCATAAACTCGCGCTTAAGGCCGTCTATCAGCCCCTCGTTAGGCTCAAGCCCCCCACCGGGGAACTTGGTAAAGCGGCGGCCATACTCCTGCTCATCGCTTATCAGCAACTCGTTGTTTTCATTTATCAGCAATCCGTAGATGCGAATGTTAATACGGCTCATGATCAAAGTGTTTTTTGTTGGGCATAACATTATTCATTGTCCATTGTATCTCTATCCTTTTGGGCTCCGACCGTATCGGGCAATTAGGCATGCTGCAATAGTGGCAGCATTCTGGCAGGCAGGGGTCGGTATGAATAAACAGCTCGGTTTTTACACCCGCTTCGGTGTTGATCATTCTGTCAACCAGCGAAACTTCTTCGTGTACCCTGTTCAGGTCGAAATAATTTGGCAGCGTGAGGTGACAGTCTATATGTAGTTCGTTGCCATATTTTTGGGCGCGCAGGTTATGTATATCTATCCACTCCTCTTTACGCTTATCATTTAATACCTTTAAAATATTAGTTAATACGCCAAAATCTGTTTCGTCCATTAAACCGGCTACCGATTTACGCGTAAGCTTGTAACCTGTAAACAGGATATATAAACCAACTAAGATGGATAACCCGCTGTCGAGCCATAAAACCCCCGTAAAATAAATAAGCAGCAGGCCAATAACCAAACCCGCGCTGGTTACCATATCAGTGATCAAATGCCGTCCGTCGGCTTCAATAGTCATTGATGGCAAGGCTTTACCCCGTTTTATCATATAGAAACCTAAAGCCCCGTTTACAACACCGGTAATGCCTATAATGATAGCGCCCAAAAGTAATTGGTGCACCTCTACCGGGTAAAAAAGCCCGTAAACAGATTTAATGATAATGAGTACACCAGCTATAAGGATAAGCCCGCCTTCCAGGAAAACCGAGAAATATTCGATCTTTCCATGCCCGTAGGGATGGTTCTCATCGCGCGGCAGCGCAGAAAGGTATATGCTAAAGAAAGCGAACGAACTGGCTATTACATTTACAATGCTTTCGGCGGCATCCGTCAATATAAAGTTTGATGATGTTAAAAAGTATGCGCTGAATTTGGCCATCATCAGTATTACCCCTGTTATAAGCGAAATTAAGATGATCTTTTTTTGTTCTTTCAATGCAGGGCGATTAAGTGTATCAAATTTATGAATAACACCGTAAATAGCAGTAAAGTTATTTTCTATATTTGCCCGCGATAACATAAACAATATGACTACATTAAGTAACAGGATAAATAACCTGTCGGAATCAGCAACAATTAAAATGGCCAAATTAGGCCGCGAATTAGCCGCCAAAGGAGTTGACGTGATCAACCTTAGCTTTGGCGAACCTGACTTTCATACACCTGAATATATAAAGGACGCCGCCAAAAAGGCGATGGATGATAACTTTACTTATTACACCCCTGTTTCGGGCTATCCTGAACTGCGCAAGGCTATTGTTAACAAACTCAAGAATGAAAACAGTTTAGACTATGACATCAGCCAGATAGTGGTATCTACCGGTGCCAAACAAGCTATTGCCAACGCGGTATTGTGCCTGGTTAACCCCGGCGACGAGGTAATTATCCCTACACCATACTGGGTATCATATTCAGAAGTAGTTAAACTTGCCGAAGGCACCAGTGTATTAATCAATGGTACTGCCGAGCAGAACTTTAAAATTACTGCTGAGCAATTAGAAGCTGCCATTACCCCAAGATCTAAATTGTTCATGTTCTCATCGCCTTGTAACCCTACGGGCAGCGTTTACAGCAAAGCCGAACTGGAGTCATTGGTAAAAGTTTTTGAAAAACACCCTGACATATACATCCTGAGCGATGAGATATACGAGCACATCAACTTTGTTGGCGGCCACGAATCTATCGCGCAATTTGACAGCATTAAAGAGCGTGTTGTCGTAATAAACGGCTTCTCAAAATCATACGCGATGACAGGCTGGCGCATTGGTTATACCGCATCGAGCAAAGAAATTGCCGCCGCTTGTGATAAGATACAAGGCCAGATCACTTCGGGAACCTGCTCTATTACCCAGCGTGCCGGCGTAGCCGCTTACGAAGGCGGGTTAGAAAGCGTACACTTCATGCGCGACGAGTTCAAAAAACGCCGTGACATTGTATATAACCTGTTAAAAAATATCGATGGTATAAAAGTTAACCTGCCCGAAGGCGCGTTTTACTTCTTCCCGGATGTTACCGCGTTTTATGGCAAAAGTTACAATGGCCGAACCATAAATACATCTGATGAGCTAAGTATATATATACTGGAAGAAGCGCATGTATCAACCGTAGGCGGCGATTCTTTTGGTGATAAGGCTTGTATACGCTTGTCATACGCCGCATCTGAAGAGAAATTGATAGAGGCGATGACGCGTGTTAAGGCGGCTTTGGCAAAATTACAATAAGCTAAATTCCCCTTCCTGTCATTTTCACAAAGAGAGAATCTTTATATGCCCTGCATTTACATGGGTTATAAAATTTCTCTCTTCGTTTTAAATGGCATTTGCTTTTTAGAACAACTTATTTCTAAAGCAATAAAATATCCTAATAACTGGAGCAGCTTTAATGTATTTACAAAATAATGTAACTTGCACTGAAAGTTAGTCCAGAAATTAAATTGAGCACCCCTCCAATTGATATCCAGGCAGACATTGATGCGATCAGCAAGATCGAGGCAGTGTCTACTATTCTTGAAGTGATATGCCGTACCACCCGCATGGGTTTTGCTGCCGTTGCCCGGGTAACCGATGATAAATGGGTTGCCTGCGCAGTGCGCGATGAGATAGCATTCGGCCTTGAGCCCGGCGGCGAACTTAAGCTTGAAACAACCATTTGTAACGAGATACGCCAGCATCATAAACCTGTTGTAATTGATCATGTTGCGCTTGACGAGGCTTTCGCAAACCACCATACACCGGCTATGTACGGTTTTCAAAGCTATATATCCATCCCTATCATGCTAAAGGACGGACGGTTCTTTGGTACGCTTTGCGCTATTGATCCAAGACCGTTTGTGGTGAATACGCCCGAAACTATAGGAATGTTTAAAATGTTTGCTGAACTGATCGCTTTTCACCTGCATAGTGCTGAGCAGCTGTCAATATCTGAAAATAGTTTACTGGAAGAGCGTAAAACTGCCGAACTGCGCGATCAGTTCATAGCTATATTGGGCCATGACCTGCTTAACCCGGTTAGCGCTTCTTTAAATGCAGCCCAATTGTTACTGCGCATACCAGCCGATGATCGCGTAAAAAAACTTGCAGGTATCGTACAAAACTCGTCATACCGCATGAAGGGGCTTATAGAGAATATCCTCGACTTTGCCCGCGGCCGTTTAGGCGAGGGCATAATACTCTCCCGTAATACTAATGAACAGCTGGAACAATTGCTGGGCCAGGTGATCACCGAGCTAAGCGTAGTATCGCCTAACCGGGCTATCAGTGCTGATATCCAATTAAATGCGCCTGTAAACTGCGATGGCCGCCGTATAGCACAGCTTTTCTCTAACCTGTTAGGTAATGCCATCAGTCATGGAGAAAAAGATGCGCCCATCAGTGTAAGTGCAATAAGCAATAGCGTTGAATTTGTCCTGTCGGTCACTAATACCGGCAAGAAAATACCCGAGGCCGCAATGGAACGCCTTTTTCAACCATTCTCCCGCGGCCAAATCGTAACTAACCAGCAGGGATTAGGGCTTGGCTTATTTATATCATCCGAAATTGCACGCGCACATGGTGGCACGCTTAACGTAGTATCAACGGATGAGGAAACTTGCTTTACTTTCAGGCTGCCTGCTGATAATGAATAATTCTTAAGCTGACAAAAAAAAAGCTCCGCTGCATATGCAGCGGAGCTTTTTAAATAGCTATCGTGGTTAATTACAAGCCAAAGCCGTAAGCTACACGCAGACCGATCACACCGTAGCTGCCTTTGTTAGAGAAGTTTTCGTATTTAACGCCAACATCCCATGACTGATCAGCCCAACCTACAGCAGGTGCTAAAATTAATTTAGTACCTGAAGCATTTTTAGTTCCGAAACCAGCACCGGCTTCAGCACCAAAATAAAGGTTGTCAGTAAAGAATGATTTGATACCTAATT
>JBDSIC010000191.1:0-14926 GCA_039918195.1 Mucilaginibacter sp. | reverse complement strand
TTGTCCGCCGGATAGTTTGGAGCCGCGGTCGCCAATGTTGGTTTGATAGCCGTTATCGGTTTCCATAATAAAGTTATGGGCGTTGGCTATGCGCGCGGCGGCTTCTACCTGCTCCTGCGTTACGTCGGTTTTGCCAAATGCGATATTGTTAAAAATAGTATCGTTAAACAGTATCGACTCCTGGTTAACAAAGCCCATCAGGCCGCGCAGCGACTCCGTTTTAAGGGTTTTAATATCATGGTCATCCAGCATAACCCTGCCCGAAGCCGGCTCGATAAACCGGGGCAGCAGGTCCATTAAGGTTGATTTACCGCCACCCGAAGGGCCAACCAGCGCTATGCTTTTTCCTTTGGGGAGTGTTAGGTTCACATTTTTTAAAACCATGCGTTCGTTATAAGCGAACGACACATTTTCCAGGCGGATGGCATCTTTAAATTCACCCGGCTCTTTCGCGTCGGGCGCATCAACAATTAAAGGTTTTTCATCAATAAGGCCCAATATCCGTTCGCCCGCTGCAAGGCCGGAGTGGATGTTGCTGAACGCATCGCCGATGGCTTTAGCCGGGCGCATCAGTTGCGAAAATATACCGATGTAGGCAATAAACTGGGCAGCTTTAAGGCCCGATTGGTGATTGATAACCTGGTACCCCCCATACAATACAATAAAGGTGATCATCACAACCGACAGCACTTCAGAAACCGGTGAAGCAAGCTGTTGCCGTTTAGACATGCTTTTCACAATTTTTGAATAGTGCCTGTTTTCCTGGTCAAAACGATCAGTAATAAAATCGGTTGCATTAAATGCCTTTATTATTTTGATGCCGGATAGGGCTTCATCCAAATAACTTACCATGTTTGAGTAAGAGTTTTGCGCCGCGATAGCCTGGCTGCGTAACCGCTTTACAATGCGCGAAATAATTAAACCTGCCACCGGCACCACCAGTAACGATATCAGCGTAAGCTTTACCGAAATAGCAAAAAGCGCAATTAAAAAAGCGATAAGCTGTAATGGCTCTTTAAAAACTACCTGTAAGGTGCCCGTTACCGAGTATTGCACCACCTGCACTTCGTTGGCTATTTTTGATATGATATCGCCTTTGCGCTCGTTGTTAAAAAAACCTAAATGCAGCCGCATTACATTGCCAAATACCGCCCTGCGGATGTTAAGCAGGGTATGTACACGCAGGCTTTCCATAATACGCTGTGCCAGGTACCTGAACACGTTGCCCGATAATACGGCCACTATCATTACCACGCAAACGTATTGCAGCGCCGCCCACTGGCCTTTGGTATTAATAAAATATTGCAGGTAATAATCAAACCAGCCCTTTGCATCCAGTATAGAAAAAGTGCTGCCCGACGGTTTTACGGCAACAGTTTGGGTTTGGGCATTAAACAGCGTATCCAGCAGCGGTATCAGTAAGGTTAAAACTGCCGTACTAAAAAACACATATAAAAAGGTGAATATAAGGTAAGGTATAGCAAACTTTTCAATAGGTTTAGCGAACGATAAAAGCCTGAAATAAGTCTTCATTAAAAATTATATAGTGTGCAAAGCTAATAGTAATTAAATAATTAGCGTTATATATCAAATGTGTATTTAAGCCGGGCAGCCTGCCAAACCTGCTCAACACTGATGTTACCAATGCACGGGAATGCCTCATCGGGCGCGGTATCATAAATACACTCCCAGTTACAATAGTAACAGGGCATTTTATAATAAACGCATAAAGGACGGTTTTCCATATCATCGGGATAAGGCACAAAACGCCCGAAGTGCCCGCCGCCAACAATACAAACCGATGGTGTACCCGTAGCGGCGGCAATATGCACGGCGCTGCTGTCATTGGCAATAACCAGCGCGGCCGATGCTATGGCTGCTATTAATTGGGGCATGGTGGTTTTGCCTGTCAGGTTTACAAGGTTAGTTGCGCCGATTTGCTGCGCGATGCTGTTATTTACTTCAGTTTCATTTTCGCCGCCGGCGATGTAAACCGTTTGGGTGGTATGCAGGCATAGCAGTTGTATAAGTGCCGCGAATTTTTCAGCTTCCCAGCCGCGCTTTTTTAACCCCGCGCCGGGGAAAACAAAAATGCCCTGCCTTATTACCGGCGGCGTTTCAATAACGGGTTGCCGCAATTTAACAGCAGTGCCTAAAACCTGCTCAACAAAATACTGGCTGCGGTAAAACTCAAACTGAATTGATGAGGGTAACTGCAACCGCTGCGTATAAAATTTATCGGTTTTTACCTTATACTTTAGTGGCATGCCTTCGGTATCGCTTTCAAAACCAATGATGTGTTTGGCTGCGGTGAGGCCGGCCAGCCCGTCGATAATAAAATTACGGGTAGAGTTGGGGTTTAATACAAACTCGTAATTGCCGGTAAATAGCTTCCAGCCTAATTTAAAAACCACACCAGGGTTGTAATAGATTTGATTCGGCTTGCTGAAGTAGAATTTGGAGATATACTTTGCATCATATTGCAGCGCCAGGTCTTTCCATATCTCGTTGCCCAGCAGGTGTAACTCGTAACCCTCAAACTTTGCCGAGTGTTTAATTATTTCGATATAATTCCTGAACATAATATAATCGCCAATGGCATCGGCTTTAATAATCAGCAGGCGCTTACGCGGGGTGCGGAAAACGGCCAATAGCCTGAACAGGTAAGGCAGCTTCAGTAAAATAAATCGCGTTAACCTAAATAAATTCCTGTTTTGGGCCATTATGGTTTATTATTAGGTTTTTAATATTTTACTTTGCATGGCTCCTGCAAATATAGTAATCAAACAGTTTTAAAAATGGCACCGGGTACACAGGCTGAAATAGTAACCGTAATTATTGTTACTTACAACGCGGCTACCACCTTACAAACCTGCCTTAACAGCGTGTACACGCAGCAATATCCTTCAATTCAGTTAATAGTAATAGATGGCGGCAGTACCGACGGCACGCCCGAAATATTAAAGGCCAACCATAGTAAGATATATTACTGGAAAAGTGAACCCGACAAAGGGATATACGATGCCATGACCAAAGCGCTTGCACAGGCCACCGGCAGCCGTATTTATTTTTTAGGCGCTGATGACGAACTGCTGCCCGCTTTTTCAACCATGTGCCATGAACTGGCAGACAGCAATACCATTTATTATGGCAGTGTGCTAACCCGCGGTTTACAACCTTTGGGCGAAGTGAACAACTATTATTTAGCTAAACACGGTATTATCCAGCAATCTATTATATACCCGCGGGTTGTGTTTGAACGGTACAGCTACAATTTAAAATATCCCTCATCTGCCGATTTTGCGCTGAATATGCAAACCTTTGGCGATAAACGCCTGCGCTGGCAATACCTGGACTATGTGATAGCCAGGTTTGCGCATACTGGCGTTTCGGGCCAGTCGCGCGACAAGGTATTTGAAAAGGATAAACCGGAATTGATTTTGAAGAATTTTGGTTTTAAGCTATGGTTCAGGTTTATGCTCAGAAAACTAAGGGGAAAATCCTAAAATTATTTGCCATTCAGGCAATCATCATACAACTGCAGGTATTGCTGCGCGCTTTTATCCCAGTTATATTGTTCGGCATGGGTAATTATTTTTGCCGATGGGTTGGTTTCCTGAAAATCGTTGAGGCCTTTGCTTAATGTTTGCTGCATATCTTCTGCATCAAAGCTGTTAAAATAGTAAGCGGCATCACCGGCTACTTCGGGCAGCGATGTGCTTTGCGATACAAAAACAGGTTTGCCAAAGTGCATGGCCTCTACCACCGGCAAGCCAAAACCCTCGGCAATTGACGGGAACACAAAGGCTTCGCAATGGCTGTAATACCAGGCTTTATCATCATCAGATACAGGCCCTGTAAGTCTGAGCCTGTTTTCCACCCCAAATTTTTTGGCCTGTGCTATTATCAAATTTTTATAAGGCGTTTCAATACCCGCTATCACCAGTTCCATATCATTCCCGGCAAGCAGCGCGGGCAAAACATGGAAATTCTTTTTTGCTGATACGATACCAATAGCGAATAAAAAAGGCCTTTGAGGGTGGTAAGCTGGTTGGTGACCGGCCTTTAGTTCCAGTTTATCGGCGCCGTTATAGATCACGCTTATCCGGTCGGCAATATCCGGGAAATAGTTGAGCACATCATTTTTGGCGAAATTAGATATGGTGACTATTTTTTGGCAGGGATAAATGCGCTCTCCCAATTTTTTAAGGTAGAGCTTTAATTTATCGGCGCTAAGGTTTTCGTGTACCTGGTTAATGTCGTGTATGGTTAGTATCTTCTTTCCGCCAAATACCTTTTTGGGCTTCAGGCGCGAAAACTGGTCGGTAAAATGAAACAGGTCGGCCTTCTTTTTATTGATGAAGAAGAACTTATTGTACTTTTTCAGGTAGGTTCTGTCTACGTCGTCGCCATCAAAATCAGTAGTGCCGGGATACAAAAAATAATCAAGCTTAAACCGAGATTGGTTATTACGGATAATGGCCTTGCCCAAACTTTTGCCAAAATGGTACAGCCCGGTATTAGGGTACCGCATGGAATCAAAAGTGATGAGTGTGCGGGGCTGGCTCATTTTTTCCAGCTGTTAATGCGGCCGGCTACGGTAGCCGGGCTTATATTGTGTAAGGTATCCCCGTCGCTTTCCAAATATTCCGCTTTGGCACCCAGCGGTGCCCAGCGGCCGGGGTGTATCGGTCTTTTGCAGGGAAATAAACCTAAAGTATATATGCCGGTTGCGGCAGCTATGTGCAACGGTCCTGTCCCGGCGGCCAACAAACCATCCGCATAGCTTATAAAATTGATGAGTTCGGTAAGGCTCATCTGGCCGGTAAGGTCAACTATATGGGTAGACTGTTGCTTCAGCCAATCTTTTAATACTTCCTGTTCTTTAGGAGATCCTGTTATAATCACATTAAATGCCTCGGCAGGCAGCAACTTTATCAGTTCTGCAAATTTATCAAGCCCCCACTCTGCCCCGCTGCCATGCGATTTTGGGTGCAGTATCAAATTGAATTTATCCGCTGCAAGCTTGCTTTTAAATTGCGGTGCTAAATCAGCGGGTGGTTTCAGGTCGTAATATTTATATACATCAGCTAACAGCGGCACCGGTATACCAAAGGGCTTAAGCAAAGCAATATTCAACAGCGCTTCGTGCAGGTCGGAATTTTTACGGCTTAGTTTTACCAGCTTATTACAGCTATACCAATGGAACAGCCTGTTGGTAGTACCTATCCGCAATTTAATGCCGGCAGCTTTTGCCAGTCCCGCTACCTGCTTGTTGGGGAATACATGGACAATAGTATCAATATTTTTTGCCCGCAGCGTTTCGGCTTGTTGCTGTTCAGGTAATTTTTGCAGCTCATCAAAATTAATAAAGTGATCAACCGCTGCGCAGGCGTTTATAACGGGGGCAGTATAAGTGCGCCCTAAAAATGAAATAGTAGCCCCCGGGAAAAAGCTTTTGAAATAACCGCACATAGGTAAAGTAAGCACCACGTCGCCAATAGCATCGGTGCGGCTAATTAGTATATGCGGGTTGTTAGTATTCAATTCGCTTCAAAAATAGGCAATACATTAATAAGTAGCCCCGTCATTTTATTTGCCCGGTATATTTAAAATATTTCTGTAATACCAGCAGCGCTATCGTATCCTCTTTCTCTTTATCAAAAAACTGCGCTACATATTTATTGGCATTTCGCGCAATTTGCTCCGCCTCGGCGGTATGTTGCATATAATATTTAAGCTTTTCGTCCAGGTCCGAGTAGTCGTCACTTATACCTATATAATGCACACCGGGTATCAGCCGCCCCTCCATAAACCAGGTTTCGTACTTAGGCGGGGGCATAACCGCTACTGAGTTTGACGACATGATCCATTTTAAATTAGTGGCTACATCGTTACCTTCCAGGCTTAAAATGAACTTATAATCCAAATGATCTGTTATAGACACTTTTGGTTTCAGCCATTCAAGGTTGCCTTCTTTTGCATTTACCTGCCCCACGTCGCACATCGGGTTGTTAAAGTGCATTTCCATAAATTTTATCCTGTGCGGCTGTGTTACTATGCCCCGGCCAATAAGCAGGTCCTTTTTCGCCGCGAAGGGTTTTTTATCCTGCACAAAAACAAAATGCCGGTACTTGTCTAAATTCAACAGCACCGCCTTGGCATTTTCGCCGGCTATGGGCCGGCTTTTTTGTATGGTGGGCACTTCGGGTACATAAGTTATATCGCCCACAAGAAAATTCATTTTCAGGTCGCCGTTAAAATAGCGCGTGTACTCAAAAGCGTCGAAGTTATAGGCTTTTGGGCTTTTAAATATCTGCATGTTTTTTAAAGCGATGGCCTTGTCGCCTAAGCCGATCACATCCTTAAGTTTATTATAATAATTCACCCGGTCGGCAATGTCACTATTAACGGGTTTAGCCAGCTTGTTTTTTAATGCTGCGCGATAAAATACACCGGGGATGCCCTGCCGGAGTATATTTTTAGCATAGTATAAAAACTTTAACTTTTTGAAACGGGTAATATTCACGGCTCCCTGTAAATGTAAAATCCAAATATAGTTATCCGCTATTGATGCCTGCACTTTTTAAATAGATATTACTTTTGTTACTTTATAAAATAAATGAGCAGCCCCGTCAACAACACCTTAAACTGTAACGATTTCAGATCAGTAGCGCGGGCGTTAACCGTTGTGGAGAATAATTTGGCCGGCGCGCCAGAACTGCTGAAGTCGCTGCGCTTTAATAAAAATACGCCGGTAATTGGAATAACCGGTCCGCCGGGCGCGGGCAAAAGCACGCTGGTGAATGCCTTAATAAGCAGCCTGTTAACCAATGGCAGTAAAATCGCCGTATTGGCTATCGACCCAACCTCACCCTTCAACTTTGGCTCGCTGCTGGGCGACAGGATACGGATGGCACCGCATTTTAACCATCCCGATGTGTTCATCCGCTCGCTGGCTACGCGCGGTTCGCGGGGTGGGTTGTCCGCGAAAACCATCGAAATGACCGATGTGCTCCGCGCGGCCGGGTTCGACTATATTTTGATAGAAACGGTAGGGGTAGGACAATCGGAAGTAGAAATTGCCGGGCTGGCAGATATAACGCTGGTAGTTTTGGTACCCGAATCGGGCGACGAGATACAAAACATCAAATCGGGCCTGATGGAAATTGCCGATGCGTTTGTAGTTAACAAAGCCGACCGGGCCGATGCCGCCCTGTTTGCCAATAACCTGAAAAAAATAGTACAGCAAAAGGGACAGGAACTGCCCGTAATTAAAACCATAGCCTCGACAGGAGAAGGGATCGATGAGGTTACCGAGTTTATTCTACGCTCATCAACCCTCAAAAACACCCGTAAACAACACCTGCTGGCTGAAAAAGCCTATAAGCTGATACAGCAAAAAAGGATGGCCAATATTAATAAGCAAGCCCTGAACCAGCAAATTGCTGCAGAAATGGCTAAAAAAGAGTTCAACTTGTACAGTTTTGTAGACGAATATTTGGTGAGTGGTTGATTATGTTGATTGCGTGAGTAGTTAATAGGATTATATACTTATCAATCCATTCACCCAATCAACCTAATCAACCACTCACTATATCTTAGTTCATGATCGCCTCTATCTCATCCGCCTCAACAGGTATGTCAGCCATCAGGTCGATATTGCCGTCCGCGGTTATCAATATATTATTCTCTAACCTGATGCCCAGGCCTTCTTCGGGGATATAGATGCCCGGTTCGCAGGTGAGTATATTACCCGCTTCAAATGGCTTATAGCGGCTTGCAAAATCATGCACATCCAGCCCCAAATGATGCGATGTGCCATGCATGAAATACTTTTTATATAAAGGCATCTTGGGGTCCTGCTTATCCACCTCGTGTTGTTTCAGCAAGCCTAAACCAACCAGTTCGGCAGTCATAATTTTGCCTACCTCATCATGGTATTCATTCCATAGGGTACCGGCAACCAGCATTTTAGCGGCGGCGCGCATTACGCGCAATACGGCATTATACACCGCACGCTGGCGCGGTGTAAAGCGCCCGCTAACGGGCACCGACCGGCTCATATCGGCATTGTAGTTGGCGTACTCGGCACCAAAGTCAAACAGTATTACATCGCCGCTTTTACATACCTGGTTGTTATCATTATAGTGCAGCACGATGGCATTTTTACCCGAGGCTATTATAGGATTATAGGCATGGCCGGTGGCGCGCTGGCTTATAAACTCATGGATTATTTCTGCCTCTATACCATACTCGGTTACGCCGGGTTTTATAAATTTAAGCACTCTTATAAAAGCATCGCGGGTTATTTGGCAGGCCTTACTTGTCAGCTCAACTTCAATAGCCGACTTTACAGGCCGCAGGTCGCGCAGTATAGGGGCCGACCGCTCATAGTGGTGAAGCGGGTACTTCTCTTTCAGCGTGTTAAATAGGCGCAGGTCTCGGTAGGGTACATCATGCACATACCTGTCGTTCTCATTGCTGTTTATATATATGTATTCGGCGTAGTTAATTATACTGTGCAAAATATTGTCGTACTCGCTAAGCCAGTACACGGCTTGTATGCCCGATGCTGTACGGGCCTCGTCTTTGGTATATTTATGTCCTTCCCAAATGGCGATATGCTCGCTGGTTTGTCTTAAAAAAAGTACTTCCCTGTATAGGATATTAGGACAATCCGGGAATAAAATCAGGATACTTTGCTCCTGGTCTATGCCTGATAAATAAAAAAAATCAGGATTTTGCTTGAAAATAAATGCCTGATCGCCGCTTCGCGGGAATTCATCACTCGCATGGAACACGGCCAGCCCCCGTGATTTAATTCTTGAAACGAAATTTTTTCTATTAATAGTAAATAGTGTATTGTCGATAGATAAATATTTCATTTAGTATTTGTGCTGATTAAGCTATAAATGCCTTTTTTTAGGCATTTATAGTATAAATAATAATTTTTGGAACAAAATTTGGTATTCTTTTCAAACATAATTAGTATTTTTGAAAAAAATCACAATTAAAATCGTTTAATCTTAAAACTATGAATTCTTCTTCTACATTAAAGAAAACAGTCGCATTATCATTCGCTGCTTTGATGTTTGTTGGTGTGGCAAACGCACAAACAGATTCAACTTCAATGACAACAATGTCGACTGAACCCACTGCTGCCAAGGTATTTGGCGGAGCTGGACAGTACAACAAATTTAGCATTGGTATCAACGCCGGTGTTACTACAACCGGCACTCCTTTACCGGGCCCGGCTGATTACAATGGCAAAAACAAACTGTCATTAGGTTACGGTATCTCTTTCAGGGAGCAATTTAGCCATGTATTCGGTATCGTGTTAGATGTTAACGGCGGTAAAGTTAAAGGTCAAAGAGATGTTGGCCAAGTTAACCAAGGTTATGTTTCTTTTGATACTGAATTTTGGCAAGGAACTTTAAGCGCTCATTTTAACGTAGCAAGCATGAGCTTTTTACACCGTAAAAATGGCGTTAACTTCTACGCTAAAGCAGGTGCTGGTTTAGCTTTATACGCACCATCTGGTGTTACCGATTTCGCTCCGGGCACATTTGACTGGAAAGGCACTGCCGGTCCTAACAAAGACCGCAAGTACGTTAGGGAATATGTTGTTCCTGTAGGTGTTGGCGCAAAATTCCGTTTAAGTGATGCGGTAGCCTTAAACTTAGGTTACACCATTAACTTTATCGATGGCGATAACTTTGACGGTTTAGTTAAAAACTACCCTGCAAACCTTGACAAATATTCTTACGGTTACGCAGGTTTAGAGTTTACCTTAGGTTCAAGCTCGAAAGCAAATATCGACTGGGTTAACCCTGTTGCTATGATGTATGACGAGTTATATGATCCTGCATTACGTGCTGAAGTTGAAGCTTTAAAAGGCCGTGTATCTGCAGTTGAAACTGCTGTTAGCGACATGAAAAAAGATTCAGACGGTGACGGTGTATCTGATCAGTTTGACAAATGCCCTAACACACCTGCTGGTACAGTAGTTGATGGTGCCGGTTGCGCTATCGTATTCCCTGCTGCTGCTGCTATGATGGCTGAAGGTGCTTCTTACTCTAACATCCAATTTGAATTTGATAGCTCAGTATTAAGAACTTCAGCTTACCCTGCATTAGATGCAACTTCAGCTGACTTACGTTCATCTGGTGCTACTGTTACAGTTAAAGGTTTCGCTTCATCAGAAGGTACCGCTGCTCACAACTTACAATTATCAAAAGACCGTGCTAACTCAGTAAAAACTTACTTAGTTAACTCAGGTGTTGATGCAAAACAATTGAAAGTTAAAGCTTTAGGTGAAACTATGCCAGTAGCTGACAATTCAACTGAAGAAGGTCGTGTTTTAAACCGTCGTGTTGAGTTTGCTAAATAATTAAAAATATCATTTTAGATATTAACCTGAAGGCTCCGGATAACCCGGAGCCTTCTTTTTTTTATTAAATTTGCCCTATGTACTTTTTCCGTAAAAAAGACCCAAACAGGCCAACCAGCTTTAACCTTAAGGTGATGCACACCATTAATGCCATAGCTATCATCATGTTTTTGGCGGGCATTATATGGAAACTGATAGATTGGTTTATACTAAAAAAATGAAAACTATAATAAAAACGCAAAATGCCCCCGACCCAATTGGCCCTTACAGCCAGGCGGTAAAAGCCGGAGGATTTCTTTTTGTATCGGGCCAGGTGGCTATTACGCCGCCAAATGGTGAACTGGTACTTGATGATATTAAAACCGAAGCCAAAAGAGTGATGGAAAACTTGCAGGCCATACTAACCGAAGCGGGTATAGACTTTAGCCATGTGGTAAAAACCACTATCTTTTTAAGGGATATGCAGGACTTTGCCCAGGTAAACGAAGTGTACGGTTCGTATTTTACCGAAAGCTTCCCGGCCCGCGAAACAGTTGCCGTACTGGGCCTGCCCAAAAATGTTAATGTAGAAATATCGGTAGTAGCGGTTGCTGTTTAGTCTGTAAGCCTCGCCCATTAAAGGCAGTGCAACTTGCAATGCCATACAAGCCCTCTCCAATTGGAGAGGGATCGGTAGTTGTTTAGTGTTTGGTAGCGCTGCATATTAATGACATTCACTTTTGTAGCCTCACCCATTAAAGGCAGTGTAACTTGCAATGCCATACAAACCCTCTCCAATTGGAGAGGGTGGCACAGACAGTGCTTATGCTGCAAACGATAATGGGTGAGGCTAAGTGAATTTTTAGCATTTAGAATTTAAATTTTTAGAATTTAGTATTTAGAATTTAACCGCCCAAATGTCTCCCTTTGAAACCCCTATAGAATACCTGAAAGGTGTAGGCGCAAGCCGGGCCGAGGTATTGAAAAAGGAATTGGGGATACAAAAGTTTAATGACCTGCTAAGGCATTATCCCTTTAAGTATATAGACCGTACCAAATTTTATAAGGTACGTAACATTGATGCCGAATTGCCTTATGTGCAGGTGATAGCCCGGCTCACCCATAAAGAAATAGCCGGCGATAAGCGCACTAAGCGGTTGGTAGTGCAAGTACAGGACGATACCGGTGTAATGGAGCTGGTATGGTTCCAGGGGGTGAACTGGTTCGACAGGAATTTAACCGTAGGCAAGGCATACATCATATTCGGCAAGCCCACTACCTTTAACGGTAAGGCCCAGATGTCGCACCCCGAGATGGAGCTATACTCGGCTGAAGCCATGCAACGCAAAGGCAACATGACCATGCAGCCGGCCTATAGCTCTACCGAAAAATTAAAACAGTTTACCTTAGACAGTAAGGGGTTGCAAAAATTGACGGCTGCACTGCTGGAGTTGCATGTCAAAGACATCCACGAGAATATACCTTTATATATAGTAAACAAATACCGGCTGATGGACAGGCAGGATGCCTACCGCAACATCCATTTCCCCGAGGATACCAACAAATTGAACGAGGCCCTGCACCGGCTAAAATTCGAGGAGCTTTTCTTTTTACAGTATAAACTGCTGAAGAACAAGCTGCACCGCACGCAAAAATTTAAAGGAAATATTTTTGATAAGGTGGGCCATTACTTTAACGAGTTTTATCACGACAGGCTGCCATTCCCGCTTACCAATGCGCAAAAGCGTGTGTTAAAAGAAATACGCATCGATACCCAGCGCGGCGTGCAAATGAACCGCTTACTGCAGGGCGATGTAGGCAGCGGCAAAACGGTGGTAGCTTTAATGAGTATGCTGATAGCGATTGACAACGGTTTCCAAACCTGCATTATGGCCCCTACCGAAATACTGGCCAACCAGCATTATCAAACCATAAAAGATTTGGTAGGCAAGGGCTTTGTAGAAGTGGCGCTGCTGACAGGCTCTACCAAAAAAAAGGACAGAAGAGTACTGCATGAACGCCTGCTAAGCGGCGAACTAAAAATACTGATAGGCACCCATGCCCTTATAGAAGACGCGGTACAATACAAAAACCTGGGTTTTGTGGTGATAGACGAGCAGCACCGTTTTGGAGTGGAGCAGCGTGCGCGGCTATGGCGCAAAAATATAGTGCCGCCACATGTGCTGGTGATGACGGCTACCCCAATACCCCGCACATTGGCCATGACTTTGTATGGCGACCTGGATATATCTGTTATTGATGAACTGCCCGCCGGCCGTAAACCGATACAAACGCTGCATTTTTACGAGAGCCAGCGCTTGCGCATGTTTGGCATGATCAGGGAAGAAATTGCCAAAGGCAGGCAGGTGTATGTGGTGTACCCACTGATACAGGAAAGCGAAAAACTCGACCTGAAGAACCTGACCGATGGCATAGAGATCATGCGGTTGGAGTTCCCGCTGCCAAAATACCAGATAAGCATGGTGCACGGTAAAATACCGGCGGCTGATAAGGAATTTGAGATGCAGCGTTTTATAAAGGGCGAAACGCACATCATGGTAGCTACCACGGTTATCGAAGTGGGTGTGAATGTGCCCAACGCCTCGGTAATGATCATCGAGAACGCCGAGCGTTTTGGCCTGTCGCAATTGCACCAGCTGCGCGGCAGGGTAGGGCGCGGTGCCGAGCAGTCGTTTTGCCTGCTGATGAGCGGCAACAAGCTGAGTCACGATGGCTGCATTCGACTGGATACCATGGTGCGCACCAACAATGGTTTCGAAATATCCGAGATAGACTTGCAGCTGCGCGGTCCCGGCAATATAGAAGGCACCCAGCAAAGTGGCGTACTCGACCTGAAGATAGCCAACATTGCCACCGACCAGGACCTGCTGATACTGGTTCGTAAATGCGTAGAAACCATATTTGAAACCGACCCCCAACTCGCCCTGCCCGAAAACCAAATACTACACCAGGCAGCACAGGCAAAAAATGCAGGGTTGAGCTGGGATAAGATATCGTAAGGAACAGGTCTTTATTCTACCCCTATGTCATTTCGAGCGAAGAGAGAAATCCTATACGCCAAGTAATTCACCCATGCAATTCACCCATGCATATCGTATAGGATTTCTCCTCGTACCTCGTTCGAAATGACATTGGGGTTATTGCTATCCATTAATTATATTTGTTAAAACTGATCCTCCATGAAAAAACTACTACTATCTGTAGCCATACTATGTACCGCCCTGTCGCTTAAAGCGCAGGATACCCTGTTGATCCGAAAATTTTATGATGAGGCCCTTACCAATGGGCAGGCGTATGATAACCTGCGTTACCTGTGTAAAAGTATAGGGCCTCGGTTAAATGGTTCGCCGCAGGCGGAGAAAGCGGTTTACTGGGGCAAAAAACTGATGGAGGGTTATGCTTTTGATAAGGTTTTTTTGCAGGAAGTAATGGTGCCGCAATGGATAAGGGGCGCAAAGGCGCAAGCTTTTATTATTGATGGCAAGAAGAAGATACCTGTCCCTATCGCGGCGCTGGGGCTTTCGGTAGCCACGCCGGCGGCGGGTATTACTGCCAGTGTGATCGAGGTGCACAGTTTAAAGGAGCTGGCAGCCTTAGGTGAAAGCGTAATTAAAGGAAAAATAGTATTCTTTAACCGCCCGTTCAACCCGCGTTTTGTTTCGCCGGACGATGGGTATGGCGATGCGTCCGACCAGCGTTTTTTTGGTCCGGAGGAAGCGGCAAAATATGGCGCGGTGGGCGTGATAGTACGCTCGTTAACCCCCAACTTTGACGATTACCCGCATACGGGCACCACATTAACCACCAAAGGTGCAAAAGCCGTTCCGGCGGCGGCTATATCTACTAACGCTGCCGACCAGCTAAGCCGTATGCTGAAGCTGCGGAAATTCCCGCAGGCAAAATTTTGGTTTAAGCAAAGCTGCCGTTTTATGGGCAATCTGAAATCGTTTAACGTAGTAGGTGAGCTAACCGGTACCGAAAACCCCAATAAATTTATCACCGTTGGCGGCCACCTTGATTCGTGGGATTTGGCGGAAGGCGCGCATGATGATGGTACGGGCATCGTACAATCTGCCGAGGTGCTTAGGATATTTAAGGCAGTAGGCTATCGCCCTAAAAACTCGGTAAGGGTTGTATTTTTTATGAACGAAGAGCAAGGCGACCGCGACGGCCAAAGCGAAAGCGGCGGTGATATTTATGCAGCACTGGCGGCCAAAAATAAGGAAGACCATGTAGCAGCCATTGAAAGTGACATCGGCGGTTTCTCGCCGCGCGGATTTACCTTTGACGGTTTACCGGCGGCAACCCTGTTAAGCATCAACAAAAATTGGAAACCCCTGCTTGAACCTTACCTTGCCGACAGGCTGGTGCCGGGATTTAGCGGCAGCGATATAGAGCCTTTACGTGTGAAAATGCCTGCGGTAGCACTGATAGGATTTTTACCCGATACACAACGTTATTTTGACCTGCACCATACACCTATTGATGTGTTTGAAAATGTAAACAAACGCGAACTGGAACTGGGGGCGGCAG
>JBDSIC010000190.1:0-6491 GCA_039918195.1 Mucilaginibacter sp. | reverse complement strand
TTTCACTGTAGCGAACGAAAGGTTATATGAACCCTGGTTAACCGTATAGGTACCCGTTAAATTGATCTTGCCGCTTGGGTCGATACCACCGTTAAGGCTGGCTTCGCCTTTCAGCTGCACCATATCGCCGTTGCGTTCATCTATCACGATGTTGAAATTCGCATTTTTATGTACATTGATGGTAGCCGATACATCCATGCCCGTAACATCCGATTTGCGCAGTGAGTCCAGCTGCCTTGCCAGTAATATCGAGTCGAGTTTCGGCGCGTCCTGGTCAATAAATTCTACCACACCTTTCCTGTCCTCAACGCTTGGGTCGGCACTAGGCAGTACAATGGTCATATCCGTTTTATCATTTACGGTGATGTTGGCATCAACTACAGGCATTTTCATATCGCCCCGTATTTTTATGTTGCTATTCAGGTATAGCTGACCGTAAAATAATTTGTTATCTGCACGGGTAGAGTTCATTACCCTGAAATTATCTGTACGGATATCAAGCCCGAATGCAAAATCAGTGTATTGTTTGGTGTAGACGGTACCCGTTACCACCGCCTTATTGCCGGTAGAATCGATCATGGTAAAATCATTGAACCTGATACCGTCATTGTTAAAGGTGATGCTTTCCTTAGGCATACTGAAGTACGAGTTCAGCATAGATACGTTAAAGCCTACCTTGTTAAAGTTTATATCGCCCCGTACGGATGGCGCGTCCGTTGTCCCGGTAATTTTTAGGGCACCGGTAATGTTGCCGCTGGCATTACGTATGGCCCCAAAGCTAAAGCCCTGTATGCTTTGCATACTCAGGTTAACAATATTCAGATCAAGGTCGAACCGGCTGGTTGGCGCGGTGTAATACATGCCTGTCAGGTCTACCTGGTTACCCTTGCCGGTAATACTTACATTAGCCGCGTAAGCGTTGGCCGTTTGGTTATTTACCTTTATGGCGATGTTACCCACGGTATCACCCTTAAAGCTGAAATCGCTGATATTCATGGCCGCTGTAATTACCGGTGACGCCCGGAAGTTGCTGATGTTAGCATTACCATTAATAACACCACCCACCTGCAGCGAATCCTGCTTGGCCATTTTAGTCAGCGTTTCTATCCTGAAGTTCCTGAAATTAACGTCGATAGGGGCATTTAGCTGTTGAGGGTTGCTGTTTACACTTAATACCTGGTTGGCGTTGGTGATGGTAAAGTTACGTGCCAATATGCCTTTATTGCCAAATTGCAGGGCATTATCAGCATTAACGGCCCAGGGCATATAATCAAGCAGCAAACCTTCGGGAGCAAAGCTGAACTGGTATTGCTGCGGTAAAACAGTTAGCGCCCCCGCTATGCGGTAACGCTCCTTCTTTTCCCGGTCGCGTACCTGCAAACTGGTGGTCAGCTTATCATTTTGCAGGTTGCCAGATAGGGTAGTGTAGAGTATATCGATAGATGATGAAACCTTCACCTCATCAACCGATAAATTATAATTAAGCGCGTTGTTGCCGGTATTTACATCCAGTGCCAGGTTATTAACTACCTGCGTACCATACACAATTTTTGGTGCAGTGCCATTCACTACCAACTCGCCGGCCTGGCTGTTAAAGCGCCCGTTTATTAAAACAGGGTCAAGCGTTTTCAGGTCGGGTACAAACTGGTCAGTCAGCGGGGTTTTTACCAGCTTCATATCAAATGTGAACTGCTGTGGTGCGTATTTTACCTTGGTAGGTTTTACGCCGGTGGCAAGGGCTGTATTAAAGTATTTGTTTATTAAGTCCTGCATGGCCGGGGCAATGCCGGTTAAAGTATACTTGCCGGCCATATGGGCGTTCATCATAGGCGCTTTTAAACGCAGGGTGCTACTGTCGGCATTAGCAGTTGATACCAGGCTTATGGTGTCCAATTTTATACGCTGCCCTTTTTGTACAACCAGCAGGTCTGTCAGCATAATATCCGCATTCAGGTAATCCGGGTCGGCTGTAGGTACATTGGCTACCAGTTTGCCGTGCAGGCGCAGCGGGTCTTTAACAAATTTCAATTGCTGCAGATCAATACTGTCTATCAGCAATGTCGCGCTAACCGCAGGATATTTTTTGTTCATGTTGGCCTTTGCATCCAGTGTGAAATTGATGTTTGGGTCCTTCATAAAGGCATTGGCCGCGTAGCTGCCGTTACTGGCGGTGCCTTTTACAGTCAGGTTTTGATAGTTATAACCCTTTACATAAGCCTTTGATACGTTGCCGTTAAAGGCAAGACTGGCCCTTTTAGGGTTTAGGCTGGTGCCTTTAACATTGGCCGTCATGCTTACTATGCCCACCATTTGCGGTTGTTTGGTTAAAGCGCCCACGTTAAGGTTGTTGGCTTTAATGTTGGCCGAATATTTTTCGCGCCCCTTACGGTTAAAGTTGCGCATGCTGGCAGTAAGGTCAATCGCCCCATAGCTTGAACGTAAGGCCATTTTGGTATCGAAGTCATTCATGCTGCCCTTGAGCGTACCGGTCAGCCCGATATTGGCCGGAATACTCACATTGGCTGGTATGATGTTTGGCGGTGCAAGGGCTAAAATATCGCCCCGGCTGGTTTTAAACTCCTTTAAGGTCACGTCAAAGTAAGCCTTGTTTACATCAGGCAGTCCGCGTAAAACCGCCGATGCGCGTATGCGGGTTTGGCTTAACCCGATGATCTCCAAATCCTGTATGCTCAGGTTATTTACCCTGCCGTTAACTTTACCATTCACCCTGAACGACGCGTTCTGCAGTTTTTTTAATTGCGGCATTTTTGCCATTTCAGGCATCAGCAGTGTAACATCCTTCATGCCTAAACGGCTGCCGTCTAAGTTGGCGCTAACGCCTAACGCCCCAATGTTTTTGCTGATAGATTCTATAGAAGGGTAAGTCAGCTTAACCTCTTTTTGCAAAACGGTATTCGGCGTTTCAAGCAAAAGGTTGGTAAGTGATGCCCCTTTTAAACCGTAAGTGAACGCAGTATGGAATTTATTTAGTTTAAAGCCGCTTTTCTCAGCAAAAGTAAACGTGTTTATTTTTCCATAAGCAGTGTCAGGACTGTAAGAAAGGTCTTCCAGATCCACATTTAGGTTTTGTATGTGCATGTGACCGGGGTCTAAACCCCTTGCCAGCGGCTTTTGCACATTATTGTCAAACTTAATATCGTTATTGGTAATGGTAAACTTTTTAAGTGTTACCGCCCAGGCAGATTTGGTTGGTGATGATACCAGTGTATCCAGCGTTTTCACCGCTGCAATAATTTCTTTGGCCACGGTTTTAGGCTTGTCAAAGGTTACTATGGCTTTGGTTTCGCTAAGCGCGATGTTTTGGATAGCGACCTTTTGATTTTTCAGGTCGATATTATCCATGTTGACTATCAGCTTGCCCAGGTCGACGTTGGCATCCATTTCGGAGGCGCGGTATTTTACTTTGATCTGAGACAGGTCTATTTCGCTCAGCTTAAGATCAAGGTTAAGGGGCTGGGTGGCCGTATCAATGGTTGGCGGTACAGGCGTTTGAATAACAGTGGCATTTACATTTGCCAATGTAATTTTATCAATCCCAAACTTCATTTTATCCAGGTCAAAGTCATTGATCTTCGTATCAAAATGACCCAGCAGGAATTTCACATCATTGCCGGTAATAGCATCTTTATACTTAACATTTATCCTGTCAAGTATCACCTTGCCCATCGCAAATTTCATGGACGAAGTCGTGTCCGTCGGTTTAACCTCTTTCTTTTGCTCACCGGCAAACGCTTTTATGATGTAATCGAAGTTGAAAAGGCTATCCGGCCCGCGGCTAATGTTGGCAGTGATGCCCTGCAGGTTAATTTCGTTTATCTCAACCGTATTTTTAAGCAGCTTTAAAAGGGTAATATCCACTTTTAATTTATCACCAGCTATCAGGGTATCACGTTTCTGGTCTTCAAAGTAAACATCTTCCAAAACGATGAGTTTGGGCAAGCCTAAACTGATGTGGCCTATTTCTACTTTGGTCTTTATTTTATCCTGTAAAAAAGTTACCGCCTTATCCTTTAAAAAATTTTGTACGGCAGGTACTTGTATTAAAACAACTACAAGCAGTATTAAAAAAATAACACTTGCAATTATCCACAGAATTGTTTTGAGGGCTATACGTCCAAATTTTTTCAAAATTGTAATAAATTATACGGTTAAGATCGATACACCTTATCAACATCAAATAGTGTACCTCTTTAAAATATTCTTCCCACGTATCAGGTCTATAAAAGGAATTTTGCAGCGGCAAACAGGCTTTTTCAGCCTTTTCATTTGGTAACGGTTTCCGCAGGGTTTTGTTTTTCAACACATGACACCGCGAAGTTGTTTTTTAATAACTTTGTAATTCTACCGGAATTTTTTTGATTTGGAGTTGCTATGCCTGATTTTTCTCATTTACATGTTCATACCCAGTTCTCGTTACTTGATGGCGCCGCCGATATAGGCAAGCTGTATAAAAAGGCTGCCGCCGACGGTATGAAGGCCCTGGCCATTACCGACCACGGCAATATGTTCGGCGTATTTAAGTTTGTGGCCGAGGCGGGCAAGCACGACGTAAAACCCATTGTTGGCTGCGAGTTTTATGTAGTTAACGACAGGCATATAAAGCAATTTACCAAAGAGAAAAAGGACGTACGCCGCCACCAACTGCTGCTGGCAAAAAACGCTGAAGGCTACAAAAACCTGGTTAAACTGTGCTCGCTTGGTTATATGGAAGGCCTTTATAGCAAATGGCCGCGTATTGATAAGGAACTGATATTAAAATATCATAAAGGGCTTATTGCCACGAGCTGTTGCATCGGCGCATCGGTACCGCAGGAAATATTGAAGAATGGCGAGGCTGCCGGCGAGGAAGAGTTTAAATGGTGGCTTGACCTGTTTGGCGAGGATTACTACATCGAACTGCAACGTCACGACATCCCTGAGCAAAACATCGTTAACGAGGCTTTACTGAAATTCGCGAAAAAGCATAATGTAAAGGTTATCTGTTCTAACGATTCACACTATGTAGACCAGCAGGACAGCAACGCCCACGATATTTTACTGTGCGTGAATACTGGTGATATGCAGAGTACTCCCATAGCCACTGATGAGGAGGGTGGCAAAGGCTACCGCTTTGGTTTTCCTAACGACCAGTTTTACTTTAAAACACAGGCCGAAATGGGTAAGCTATTCAGTGATATACCCGAATCGCTGGATAATACCAACGAGATAGTTGACAAGGTAGAGGTATTGAAGCTTAAACGCGACATCCTGCTGCCTAACTTTGTTATCCCCGACGAATTTAAGATACACAACACGCCCGACGCGGATACGCTTAACCAGTGGGAATACCTGAAACACCTGACATTTTTAGGTGCCAAGGAGCGGTATAAAGATATTTCGCCCGAAGCGGAAGAACGGATCAACTTCGAATTGTTCACCATACGTACTATGGGCTTTGCCGGGTACTTCCTTATTGTTGCCGATTTTATAAAAGAGGGGCGCAACATGGGTGTATTCATCGGTCCCGGCCGTGGTTCGGCGGCAGGTTCGGTAGTGGCCTATTGTACAGGTATCACTAATATCGACCCGTTGAAGTATAACCTCCTGTTCGAGAGGTTCCTGAATCCTGACCGTAAGTCGATGCCCGATATTGATACGGATTTTGATGATGCGGGACGCCAAAAGGTGATCGATTATGTAGTAGATAAATACGGCAAAAACCAGGTAGCGCAAATTATCACCTATGGCTCTATGGCTGCACGTACCAGTATACAGGATGTAGGCCGGGTACTTGATATGCCATTATCCGAAGTGAACGCACTAAAAAAACTGGTGCCCGAAACATTGGGTATCAACCTGAAAACTGCTATTGAGCAAGTGCCCGAATTGCAGGCCATATATAAATCTACCGGCGACCTGAAAGGCACAGTACTGCGCGAGGCTGAGAAGCTCGAAGGCTCGGTGCGTAACACAGGAGTACACGCGGCCGGTATCATCATAGCTCCGTATGACCTGACGGATATTGTGCCGGTGGCTACCTCGCGGGATTCGGACCTGTTAGTTACCCAGTTCGACGGGCGGGTTATTGAGGATGCCGGGGTTATCAAGATGGATTTTTTGGGCCTTAAAACCCTTACCATCATTAAAGATGCCCTGCGCATGATCAAGTTGAATCACGATGTTGAGATAGATATAGATTACATTCCGCTTGACGACCAGGCAACGTTTGAACTTTACCAGCGTGGTGATACCAACGGTACGTTCCAGTTTGAAAGTGATGGCATGCAAATGTACCTGCGCGAGCTAAAACCCGATAAGTTTGAGGACCTGATAGCCATGAACGCCCTGTACCGCCCGGGGCCGATGGAGTATATACCCAACTTTATCAAGCGTAAACAGGGTGCCGAGGCCATTACTTATGATGTGCCGGATATGGAAGAATACCTGGCCGAAACATATGGTATTACGGTATACCAGGAACAGGTGATGCT
>JBDSIC010000189.1:0-3138 GCA_039918195.1 Mucilaginibacter sp. | reverse complement strand
CTAACGATTATTAAACATCGAAATTACTAAAATCAGTTTATTTATTCGCTACTAATTAAATGATGCTTAACCTGGCGGATTATATGCTACTTAACCTCTACCTCCGGATATTTATTTTTTATCCGGGCCGTAAAAAAATCATCCAGGGATATGGAGTTAACGAATTTTTTATAAGCCAGCTTCGGAAAGTTATGATATTGATATACTGCCCCCGTATCCCGAAGCTCTACCTCCAGAATTTTATCATCCAGGTAATACCCTACACTCTTAAAAATAATCGATTCTACCTTATGTCTTCTCATAGGGCATTTATACTGTATAAACAGTAAGTTGGTTATAGTTAATTAACATTAATTGTTAAAATAGCATAAAAAAGTGGTTTCATAATTTAAAGTTAATACACTTTTTCAATTTGTACATTTGTTGCATATATAGTTCCCCTCTTGGGAGGGGGCGCGCCGGGCAGTGTAGTAGCAGGGGTGGGTTATACGATCAACACACCCCTCCACCCCTCTCAAGAGGGGAATCGCACCAGCCCCTGCTTTTAACAAAACGCATACATAAAAATGGGGTATCTAACTTTACAGGCCTGCATAACCGACCTTGAAAAACACGGGCATTTAATACGTATAAAAGAGGAGGTGGACCCGCACCTGCAAATGGCTGCCATACACCTGCGTGTGTTTGAAAATAAGGGTCCGGCTATATTGTTCGAAAACGTAAAAGGCAGTAAGTTCCCCGCTGTATCTAACCTGTTTGGTACGTTGGAGCGGTCCAAATTTATTTTTAGGGATACCCTGGATAAGGTAAAAACATTGGTCGACCTGAAAACCGACCCGCTAAAAGCATTCAAACAGCCATTCAAATATGCCAATGTGGGGCTAACAGCATTTTCGGCTTTGCCGATGAAAAGTGGCAACGTTTCTAACTTTAGTAAATGCCAGATAAGCGACATCCCCCAAATAGTGAACTGGCCCAACGATGGCGGCCCTTTTGTAACTATGCCGCAGGTATATACCGAAGATAGCGACAAGCCCGGCGTTATGAATGCCAATCTGGGTATGTACCGCATACAACTGGCTGGTAATGACTATCTATTAAATGAAGAGATAGGCTTGCATTACCAACTGCATCGTGGTATTGGCGTGCATCAAACCAAAGCTAATGCAAAAGGGCAGCCTTTAAAGGTGAGCATATTTGTCGGCGGCCCGCCGTCGCACCCGGTTGCCGCGGTAATGCCATTGCCCGAGGGATTGAGCGAAATGACCTTTGCAGGTGCGTTGGGTAACCGCCGTTTCCGTTATTTTTATGATGATGTAGGTTTTTGTATTTCGGCAGATGCTGATTTTGTAATAACCGGTATTGTTGAACCACACGAAAATAAACCCGAAGGCCCGTTTGGCGATCATTTGGGATATTATAGCCTAAAACATCCGTTCCCATTGTTAAAAGTGCATAATGTATATCACCGTAAGGATGCGATATGGTCGTTCACCGTGGTAGGAAGGCCGCCACAGGAAGATACCAGCTTTGGCGCGTTGATACATGAGATAACAGGCTCGGCCTTACCGCAGGAGATACCAGGATTACATGCCGTAAACGCGGTGGATGCCGCCGGGGTACATCCTTTATTGTTTGCCACCGGAAGCGAACGCTACACGCCTTATTTAAAAGAACGTAAACCGCAGGAAATATTAACCATTGCCAACCATATATTAGGCAAAAACCAATTGAGCCTGGCAAAATACCTGTTTATTGCCGCGCAAGAGGATGATCCTGCTTTGGATGTTAACGATATTGAAGGTTTTTTAAAGCATTGCCTGCAACGCATTGACCTAACCCGCGACCTGCATTTTTATACCAAAACCACCATTGATACTTTAGATTATAGCGGCGACGGACTAAACGCGGGCAGTAAAGTAGCCATAACCATAGCCGGAGATATTAAGCGCGAGTTATGGACCGAGCTACCTGCCGGATTTGACCTGCCATTGCCGTTCCAGACCTGCAAAATAGTGATGCCGGGCGTGCTGGCTGTTGAAGTGCCTTCAAATATCCGTACCAGCGATATGCCGCTGATGCTGGAATTTTTACAGGAGCATTTAGGCGAAAAACCATTGGATGGATTGCCACTTATGGTGTTATGTGATAATGCTACCTTTACCGCGCAAAATATCAACAACTTTGTATGGGTAACTTTTACCCGCAGCAACCCATCGCATGATATTTATGGGATAAATGAGTTTATCGAGCATAAACACTGGGGCTGCTATGGTCCGCTGATTATTGACGCCCGCATTAAACCGCACCATGCCCCAGTATTAGAAAAAGACCCAGAAGTGGAGAAGTTGGTGGATAAAATGGGCGAAGTGGGAGGGGCTTTGTATGGGGTTATTTAAGTGTATATTCTACAGACTTAAAATAAATGTCCCTATCCTCAGTACCAATACCCTTATTTCTTCTTGTTACTAACGCATAAATTTTTGCACCAATAACAATAGCTAAGTAATCAATCTTGGTTCCTTGAGGATTTACTCCCGTTATTATGTAGGTGGTTAAATTATGCCATTGATCTGTTTTGATATCATCTATTTCAAAACCCGAAAGGCTTTGTTTAATGCCACTTTTAAAATTTTTTAAAAAAGAATCAGTCACCTTTACAGATTCAAATTCAACAGAATCATAGCCAATTTGCTTGGTATCAATTATTGAGAATACGAATAAAGTGCCTTTGTCTGCTGACGATGCTAAAAATGAGCCAGGTTTAATTTCTTTAGGTTCTTCAGGGAATTTTAAAGATAATTTATTATCAATTTTGCGAGTAATCCAAACGCTTTGTGCGAAAATTAGATTTCCCCAAAAGACAGTCGTTAATGTTATAAGAAGAAATTTATTCATGGTTAAAAATAAAAAATTCTATTGAATTTTTTAAATATTCCGCCGTCGCTCGGCTCCAGCTGAGTGACTAATATCTTATCGGCGTCTCGCCGAAACTATACACCACTTTTGGCCGGAGACCAATAAATAATCGTCACTCGGCATAGCCAAAGCGACTGAGGTAGTTTGAGTACTTATCGCTAATTGTAGTAGGCAGAGACTATTAATAGGTTATTTATTAAGAGCTTGTAATAGGATTTC
>JBDSIC010000188.1:0-2660 GCA_039918195.1 Mucilaginibacter sp. | reverse complement strand
ACTGAATGAGTGAATGAGTGATTAAAGTAAAGACTTTTAATCAAACTTGATTCATCTATAAACAACGTATTCTCACTAAATCAGTCCATCACTATTCCATCGCTCATTCACTAAATCACTAATTCACTAAATATAACAGAATGATCACCATTATATCCTCAACAAACCGCCCCGGCAGTGCAACCTTACAACTGTCGCTTTATTATAAAAAGCAGCTGGAAGAGAAGGGTCAGCAGGCGGAAGTGTTATCCCTGGAAGACCTGCCTGCAACACTAATTGCTACCGACCTTTACGGGGAACGCAGCGAGGCTTTTATGCCGATACAAGATATAATCACTAAAACAGAAAAGTTTATCTTTATTATTCCCGAATACAATGGCAGCTATCCCGGCGTGCTTAAAACCTTTATAGATGCCTGCTCGCGACCGGAAAGTTTTTACGAAAAGAAAGCCGCTTTGGTAGGCGTATCATCGGGCAAGTATGGCAATATCCGCGGTGTAGACCATTTTACCGGCGTTTGCAACTACATGCACTTGCATGTGCTGCCCTTAAAAATACATATACCCGCCATAAATAGAGAGATAGATACCGATGGGAATGTTTTTAATGCTGACACACTGCGTTATACCGATGAGCAGATAGACAAGTTTATTAAGTTTTAATATATTTGTTTGACTTAACTATTATCAAGTAATGATACACCATCGCCGCTTTCTATCTTTCCTGTTTTTATTTATCCCTTTCATAACCTTTGCCCAAAGTAATTTTAAAGCGGGGTATATTGTTAGCACTAAAGGTGATACCATTAGAGGGCTTGTAGATTATAAAGAATGGGAGTTTAATCCCGGTAAAATATTTTTTAAAGAAACCATTAACAGCCCCGAAGTAAGTTACGCCCCCGGCGATATCTCTTTTTTTGCAATTAACGGGTTTGAATATTATAGGAGCGCCTTTGTTAAAATAAGCCAGGGCGGAACGAATGTTGACAAATTATCAGGCAGTACATTAGCCGGCATAGATTCAGCATACCTATCTGCTAATGTTTTTTTAAGGGTAATTTTTGGAGGTTCAAAAGCGAGCTTGTATAGTTATAAGGATGCTATTAAAGAGCGTTTTTATATAGGCCAGGGCGATATTACGCCCGATGAACTGATCTACATTGTATATCTTGATGAAACCGGCACAAATAAGCTTATCAAAGATACTTACAAGCGCCAGTTGCAAAAAATAGCTGCTACGTATGATCCTCAAAACAGCAAGCTTTTGCGCCAGATACAAAATGCTAAATATGCCGAGAGCGATATTCGGCAAATAGTTGAGCAGGTAAATGTTGACAAGGATGCGAAATATGCAATAGAAAAACGGGCGAGTACACGCTATTATGCCGGCGTAGGAATAAATAATGGTAAGATCAATTTCCTGTCTAACAGTGATTATTTTAAAGAAAAAAGATCAGCTTCAAGCGCACGGCCCAAAATAGCTGTAGGGCTGGATATTTTAATAAATAAAAACGTTGGCAAACTAATATTTAGAAATGAGATCAGTTTTTCAATGGCCAGAGGCAATTTTTCATATACAGGCACAGCCAACACACCATATACCGGGTCGATACAGCTTGACCAGATTGCTATCAATTATACACCTCAAATTTTATATAATTTTTATAATACTAACGCAGCCAAAGTATACTTTACAGTAGGGCCGGGTATAAACTATGCAAAGTATTCCAATAAAAAGCAAAAACTGACATACACAATTGGCGACGAAATATTGGAAACAGAATCGGATTTTTTAGTTGAGCCGGAAACTTTTTTCTTCAATATTTATATAGGAGCGGGTGTTGTCGTAAATAAGAAATTCGATATATATTTAGGATACATTCCAGCCACAGTTATTAGCACCGGCGCGCCAAAATTGGAATATACATCTCTGCAGGTTGGTGTAAATTACCTGTTCGGCAGCAAATAATCACCTTAACAGCATAATAAACCCCGACCGTTTAGGGGTTTTATTTTTCAGGTCGATAACATAATAATAGGTACCCGAAGGCAAAGCTGCGCCATTGTAAGTACCGTCCCATGGCCGGCCGTAGCCTATGCTGTGATATACCTGCTGCCCGGCACGGTTAAATATGTTTACTATACTTGTAGGGTAAGTATCCAAATCTTTTATTTGCCAGGTATCATTTATGCCATCGCCGTTGGGAGTAAAGGTATTGGTAATAACTATTTTTTTGTAAACCCGCACAAATACATCACCTGTCGCATCGCCACAACTTGCCGAATGTACTGTAAGGGTATAGGTAATATCCCCAGTAGGTGAGGCTATGGGCGTTGGCGAAAAAGGGTTATCTAAACCCGTAGTTGGCGACCATGAGTAAGTAATATTATCGCCTTCGGGCCTGGCATCAAGCGTTACTGATTCACCTTCAAAAATTTCTTTATCCGCAGGTGTATTGGCCTTTGGGTTTTTAAATACCGTTACGGTTACCGGAATATCATCAAAGCACTTTCCTATCGAAACTTTTACATGGTAGGTTGTTGTTACCGCAGGTGTGGCTATGGGGTTAGCTATATCATCGTGGTTGAGCCCGGTAGCGGGTGTCCATTTATAAGTTGCCCCTCCGCCCGCATTCAACTGAACATTATCACTTTCACAAA
>JBDSIC010000187.1:0-3216 GCA_039918195.1 Mucilaginibacter sp. | reverse complement strand
GGTTTCAGTCGGTAAAAAACGGGCTGAATACCATTACAGAGCCTGATGCCGTTATTGCCGTACATGATGCCGTAAGGCCGCTGACCGATAAAAGGATTATAGACGACGCATACCAACATGCAGCTGAACATGGCAATGCCGTAACTGCTGTAAAAAGCCGCGATTCGGTGAGGCAGGTAAAAAATAATGTATCGGCAGCGTTGATGAGGGATGAGATATATCTTATACAAACTCCCCAAACGTTTGTAGCGTCGCAACTTAACCTGGCTTACAGGCAACCTTATAATGATGCCTTTACCGATGATGCCAGCGTGGTTGACAAGGCCGGGTTTACCATCACCCTTGTTGAAGGGAATTACAGCAACATAAAAATAACCTTCCCGGAGGATATTGCTATTGCCGAACTATTGTTAAATAAAAAGCCATCCGCATAAATTATACAGATGGCCTTTTATATTTTTTAAGCGCCGGTTAGGCTCGCCTGATAACACCTAATAGTAAAGCAATAATTGCTATAACCAATAAAATGTGGATTAAATTTCCTGCATGATTGAAGAAAAATCCAAATACCCAGCCTATGACCAGGATAACAGCGATGATGTACAATAAACCTCTCATGTTGCAAAGTTTTTAGTTGATAAATGTTTCATCATTAATAACCAAAATCATTCCAAAATGTGTTGGAATGCCAAAAAAATAGTGGCTCGTAAAAATAATATCGCTAAACGATTTTAATATTCGTCTTCGTTAAAAAAGAAATCGTCCTTTGTAGGATAATCAGGCCATATCTCTTCTATGTTTTCGTACGGTTCGCCGTCGTCTTCCAATGCCTGCAGGTTCTCAATAACCTCAACGGGTGCACCCGACCGGATAGCATAATCAATTAATTCATCTTTAGTTGCGGGCCATGGTGCATCTTCTAAATGCGATGCCAATTCAAGTGTCCAATACATTTTTATATATGTTTAATTCGGTAAATTACTTTTTCGCAAAAGTATAGTATTTTAAAGTTGATTATCAATATTTTTTTTCACATTGTTAAATACGCGGTATCCACTCATTTTCAGCTATTTTACTATCGAAAGCTACCTTTCGCGCCAGCGTGAACAGGTAATCGCTGAGCCTGTTAAGGTAAATAACCACTTTTTCGTCCACTTCACTGTCGTGGTTAAGGTGCACAACTATGCGTTCGGCCCTGCGGCATACACAGCGGGCAACATGGCAATACGATATGGCGTTGCTGCCGCCGGGTAAAATAAAATGGCGCAACTCCGGCAGTGTTAAGTTCATGGTATCCATTTCGGTTTCCAGCAAAGTAATATCTTCCGGGTGCAGGTCGGGTATTACCATGCGCGATTTTTCAGGGTCGGCTGCCAGCGATGACCCAATTGTGAACAACCTGTCCTGAATATGCTTCAAAATATCTTTATCGTGCAGGCTTATTTCCTGGTCGCGTATCAACCCGATGTAGGAGTTCAGCTCATCTACCGTACCATAGCTTTCAATACGCACATGGTATTTGGGCACACGGGTACCCCCTATT
This sequence comes from Mucilaginibacter sp., assembly GCA_039918195.1. Lineage (GTDB taxonomy): Bacteria > Bacteroidota > Bacteroidia > Sphingobacteriales > Sphingobacteriaceae > Mucilaginibacter. Next base: position 1,673 of record JBDSIC010000187.1, on the reverse strand, counting down.
AACGAGGTATATCCCTTATCGCCTGTTTTAGTATAAATTTTCATTTGGTAACGCAATTAAACACTTTCGGCGTTGTTATTATTAAAATGTGAGTAATTTAATAAATGTTTACATTTAAACGGTATATATACATGCTTATGAAAACGGTGAACAGGTCGTGCAAATTGTTAGTGGCATTATTATGCGCGTTTATTCTTTTTGGCTTTAAGTGCGGCAAAAGCAAACCGGTGCCTGTACAAAATACGGCAAATGAACAAACTATGCAGTCCATACTAACAGAAAAACAATTCGACGAGCTTTTTCCGCTGCGCGATAAATTTTATAGCTATGCGGCTTTTATGCAGGCAATAAAAGAGTTGGGCTCTACCAAAATAAAAATAACCAAACGCGCCTACCAGGCCCTTCAGATGGTAAGCATTGATAAAAAAACAGGCAAGGCAACTGTAGTTAGGGAAGATGAAGGCTTTAACGAGGACTGGGCCAAATCAAAACCTGATAGCATTTACTATATAGATTTTGGAAAATTCTGCACTGAAAAAGATAGCCAGATCAACAAAAGAGAGCTGGCTGCCTTTTTTGCCCATATAGCCCATGAAACCCGCTTTGGCCAAAACGGCAAGTATGACGACGGTTTGATGATCAGGCATGAAGCTGATACCACTTTACAATATGTGGTGCAAAATGACGAATACCCCGCTGTACCGGGTAAAAAATACTATGGCCGCGGACCAATGCAGCTAAGCTATAACGGCAATTACGGTTATGCATCGCACTGTATTTTTGGTGATAAAGATAAGTTACTGAAAAACCCCGAATTAGTAGAAACCGACGCTGTTGTAGCCTTTAAAACAGCCGTTTATTTTTGGATGACCCCGCAATCGCTCAAGCCATCGGCACATGATGCGATGGTGGGTAACTGGAAACCCAACACGGCCGAAACAGCAAAGCAACTTGAACCGGGCTTTGGCATCACCACCAATATTATAAACGGGGCTTTGGAATGCGGCAAAGGCGATGATAACGCCAGTATGCAGGACCGCATAGGATTTTACAAACACTTTTTAACCCGGTTAGGGACTACAGATGATAACTGTGTATGTTCCTGCGGAAAAATGACAGGCTATGCGTATTAGTTTAATACAAACATGATTAGCGCGGCGGCGCCCGTGCTTAAAAAGTTGACCATGTTGTTGCCTATTACCTGCCTGCGCTCCAGCGTGGCACCCAGTACCGAATCGGTTAGGTTACCAACAGTAGCGGCAACAATAATGGTAATAACGGCATAGCCGTTGCCGTATCCTATTAAAAAGATATTAGCTATAATACCCGCGCCCCAGGCACCTATCAAGGTACCTTCAACACTTACTACGCCGTCCATGCCTTTTTTATCCCTTTTCAGGGTGAGGATGTTATAGGTGCCGCTGCCATAAACCATACCCAGTTCTGACGATAGCGTATCAGACGTGGCCGAGGCCAGCGCGCCGGCCATCATCAATTGGAATGTAGATGTGTAAGCAGGGAAAATGTAAGCCAAAACCCCGCATACTGCGGCTGCGCCTGCATTGGCCAGCACCTGGGCCGTGCGGCGTGTACCATCGCGCCTGTCAACCAGGTTCATTTCTTCCTTCAGGTTTTTTTCCCACATGGTGGCTGCGCTGCCCATTACAAAAAAG
>JBDSIC010000186.1:0-9136 GCA_039918195.1 Mucilaginibacter sp. | reverse complement strand
CAACCAAGTGCGCAATGCGTTCCAAGTCGGGCAAACCATTGGCCTTAGTTAATACATTTGACCCTATTTTTATTATAATTCTGCGGTAATTGAATGCCATTGGCTGCAATTTGATTAAAAACAAGTCAATATTACAAATTTTGACTAATAATATGCTTAATATGTTGGTAAAATAGTTTAAATCGACAATAAAAAGATATTTACAAGTAAAACTGATATATTTTGTACATAAAAGCACCAAATTGGTATATTTTATGAGTGTTTTTCCAAATAAGAAGTATGCCTTACTTGTTGCGGGGTGGTCAGTTATTTGAAGAATTTTGCAGGAATGTGATGTTTCTTTTCAACCCGCTAAACTTAGTGCGTTTAACCGCCGACTTTTGAAACACCTTCTGAAAAACATCTTCGGTAATGTCGTTCCAATCAGCAGCGTTCAGGTGAAGCAAGTCGGGGTGTGGTGTAAAGGCGGGCTCGTTATGCAATACCGAAAAGCGGTTCCAGGGGCAAACGTCCTGGCAAATATCACAGCCAAACATCCAGCCGTCCATTTTATCTTTAAACGTTGCGGGGATCTCATTTTTTAATTCAATAGTGAGGTAGGATATACACCGGCTGCCGTCAACCACGTAAGGGCCCACAATCGCCTCCGTTGGGCAAGCGTCAATACAACGTGTACAGGTGCCGCAATGGTCGGCTGTAGGCTCAATGTCGTATTCAAGTTCTATATCTACAATCAGTTCGGCTAAAAAGAAAAACGAGCCTGTGTTTTTGTTTATCAGGTTTGTATTCTTTCCTATCCAGCCTAAACCGGCCTTTTTAGCCCAGACCTTGTCCAGTACCGGTGCTGAGTCAACAAAGGCGCGACCGCCAACTTCGCCTATCTTTTTATTAATAACCTGCAGCAGCAGCTTTAACTTATCTTTAATTACATGGTGATAATCAGTGCCATGTGCATATTTTGATATTTTGGGCGCTAATGGGTCAGTTTGTATATTGTCAGTATAATAATTTATCCCTAATGATATCACTGACTTAGCCCCTTCAACCAGCAGGCGAGGGTCCAGCCGTTTGTCGAAATGGTTTTCCATGTACTGCATTTCGCCGTGCATGTTTTGGGTAAGCCAGCTTTCCAATCGCGGCGCTTCTTCTTCCAAAAAATCGGCCTTCGATATACCGCAAAACAGGAAACCCAGGTTTTTGGCCTCTTCCTTTACCAGTTTGCTGTATGCCGAACGAAACATTCTTATTTGTTGATTTATTGATTGAGTGATGGTAATTGTTTTTTTGGTGATCGTATTTAATATTAAGTGGACTTTTTAGTGAACCATGTGTATCTACCACACTAAATTCACTCATTCATTCAATCAGCAATCACTCATTCCTTCCCTGCAAATATACTACAAAATCAAATTATTTAGGTTGACGTTAGCATTGGTAACAATTCAGGTTAAAATATTTTCGTTAAAGTTATTGTGTGGTATGGTGTTTGATGAAAAGCAGATGAAAACACGATACGACACCGACATGCTAAAATTTGTGAATGATATGCCTGTACATGTTGTAGGGATACACGCTGTAGGCGAAGTGACGAGGGATGACATTGAGACGGAACTGGTACCCCGGCTGGATGAATTAGTTGAAAAGCAGGGTGAGATCAATTACCTGCTGATATTGGAAACCGATATAAAGAATTTTACCGGCGGGGCTTTACTGGCAGATATTAAAGCAGGACTAAAGCATTTTACCAAGTGGAATAAAATAGCAGTAGTAACCGATCAGAAAAGCGTTGCCTGGTTTAGTGATGTGTTCAGGTTTTTTATACCCGGACAGTCCAAAGGTTTTCCTTTGAGTAAGCTGGACGAAGCGGTGATATGGGTATCAGAAAGAATCAAGAGTTAAGAAACAAGAATCAAGAATCAAGAGTTAAGAATAAAGAGTTAAAAGTAACCGCAGTAAATGGCAAGTATGTTATTTCAATTATGCCTCTTAATTCTTGTATCTCATGTCTTGACTCTGTACTTTAAAAGCTATTCACAATACTATTATGCAAAGTCTTCGGGCTCCAGTAGCCGCTGCCGAGTATCCGCCGGATAGTAAATAACGGGTCGTTTTGGTCGCGTTTTTCGGCAAGGCTGAAAGCTGCTTTAAAACCGCGTTTCTTTAATTCAGGAATACCTTCGGCATTCCACAACCCGAACGGGTAAGCAAAATACGCTATCTTTTTGCCGGTTATTTCTTCTAACTTTTTAGTGGGTTTATCAATTTGGGTTACCCAATCTTCGCCGGCAAACTTTTTAAAGTTGTGGTGGTCGTAAGTATGACTGGCTATCACGTTGCCTTCATCCGAAAGCTGTTTGATGTTTTCTCTAGACATGTAGTCTGCAAATTTCCCTTTACGGCCTATAGATACCGTCATGATGAAATAAACAGCTTTGTAGCCGTGTTTTTTCAATTCCGGGTTTGCAATAGTGAACTGGTCAAGGTCGGTATCATCAAACGTTAGCATGATGGGTTTGCTTGGCAGCGACTTATTATAAACTAAATAATCATATAACTGATCGGGCAGAATGGTATGATAACCACTGTCAGCCAGCATTTTTATATGCGCCTTAAAATTGGCCACCTCAACAATATAGTCTTTAGCGGCTTTTGAATCTTTGGCGCGCCAGTCGCGTATTTGGTGATAACACAAAATTGGTACCTGCGGCTTCGCCAATATAGCAGCCGCGTTATTTGGTTTTGTATTGGCAGGAACTGCTGTTTCGGTTTGTACTGCGCTGCTATCGTTAGCTGAACTATCGGCAGTGGCCACAGTGCCGTTGGTAGACTGACATGATGAAAGGGCGATAACGCCGATGGAAAATAGCGCAAGATATTGCTTTAACATAGAAGTAAGATATTATTTTAACGGCGGCTAAAATAGGATAATTGAGAGGATAAAAACTAATCTGTTAATAAATAAATACAGGTTAAAGTACGATGCGTTTGCCTCCTTTTATCGATCGTTTTGCCGCATCCAGTATTTGCATCACGGTCATGTTGTATTGTAACGAGGCCTGGTCGTGGCTATCGTCAAGTTGTTTATTCAATACCGCATCCAAATAAGGAATAAAATCATCATTCGGGTTTGCAAGCGGGAGCGACTTCTTCACCATGTTACCCTTGTCCGTTAGGCGCACATTAAGGTTATCCCTGTCTAAAGCGTGCAGGTAGCCGGTGCTGCCGAAAACTTCCAGGTCCTTTATATTAAACGGCCAGTTCCACGACGCTTCAATTTGCCCGGTAGCATTTGGGTATTCAACCAGTATTGTGGCATCATCCTCCACTTTAGGGTATACCTCAGGTTTGTAATGGCGGGCAATAGCGGTTACCGCGATAGGTTTTTGGCCTTTCATCAGCCAGGTCATCAGGTTAGCGCCATAGCAGCCAAAATCATTCAACGCGCCTGCACCATTTAATACCGGGTCGGTAAGCCAGTTTAAAAAAGCTTCGCTGCAGCCAATTTCCTTTGGGCCTTTGTGGCCGTCATGCACTACCATTTTACGTACGGTGCCTACACTGTCGGCTGTCACCAAATCAAATACCTCTTTGTACGATGGGTACCAGGTAGTTTCATAATTGGTTAGCACCTTTATTTTGTATTGATTGGCGAGTGCTTCTATACGTTTTGCCTGGTCAAGTGTCGCGGCCAATGGTTTTTCAACCATTACAGCAATACCAAGCGGCGCGCAAATTTCTACCACATCAACATGCAGGGCAACGGCATTGTAGGCTAAAACCGCATCCGGCTTTTTAGTTGCTACCAATTTTTTAAGGTCGTCGGTAAATATGTTGGTAGGGATGTTGTAGAGTTTACTGTACTTATCCCAAAGCTTTTTATCAGGTTCGGCAATGCCGATAATATCAATCTGTCCTTTGCCGTATTTGTTTAAAATACCATGAACGTGGTCATGGGTTAAACCGGCTACAACCACTTTTAATGCTTTTTGTGCTGATGCGGTGGTGATAATGCTTAGCAAAATAATTGCTGATAATAGTGCTTTTAGCTTCATGAAAATTTAGTAAAGCGTCATCGCGAGGGACGACGGGTTGGTAAATTGGTTTATATATATTAAAACAGCGACGGATTACCGCCCAGTTTTATCCTGCCTAAATGTTTATACGCGTTCTCTGTAGCTTCGCGGCCACGGGCGGTGCGCATTAAAAAACCTTCCTGTATCAAAAAGGGTTCGTATACTTCTTCAATGGTGCCTTCGTCTTCGCCTACCGCGGTTGCAATGGTTTTTAGGCCGACCGGACCGCCTTTAAACTTATCAATAATGGTAGTCAATATCTTATTGTCCATCTCATCAAGGCCATGCTCATCCACATTCAACATATTCAGCGCATAGCGGGCAATTTCAGTATCTATGTTGCCATTCCCTTTTATCTGTGCGAAATCGCGCGTGCGCCGCAAAAGGGCATTGGCAATACGCGGGGTACCTCGGCTGCGGCGGGCAATCTCATAAGCGCCTTCTTCTGATATATCAGTGCGTAATATTGATGCCGAGCGCAAAACGATAGTGGTGAGCAGCTTCGCGTCGTAATATTCTAACCTTGAATTAATGCCAAACCTTGCCCGCAACGGCGCGGTAAGTAAACCCGAACGGGTGGTGGCGCCTACCAGTGTAAATGGGTTTAAGGTGATTTGCACCGAGCGGGCGTTAGGCCCGCTTTCAAGCATAATATCTATCTTAAAATCCTCCATAGCCGAGTATAAATACTCCTCCACCAGCGGACTAAGCCTGTGTATCTCGTCAATAAATAAAATGTCGCCTGTTTCAAGGTTGGTAAGCAAACCCGCCAAATCGCCGGGCTTATCCAGTACCGGGCCCGAGGTGATCTTGATACCCACGCCCATTTCGTTGGCAATGATGTACGACAGGGTAGTTTTACCCAATCCCGGTGGGCCATGCAGCAACACATGGTCCAGCGCTTCGCCGCGCTGTCGGGCAGCCTGTACAAATATTTTTAAGTTGGCTAATATTTTATGCTGACCGGTAAAATCCTCGAACACCTGTGGTCGCAATACTTTTTCAATATCACGTTCGGCAGGAGTAAGGCGGTCAGGCGCAGGATCGAGGTGCTCATTCATTACCAACGAAATTAGTAATTTTTTATTAGTCCGGAAGCCGGAAAGACCGTAAGTCCGAAAGATTTTTATTTTATGATTGACAAATGTGAGAAAGTTACTTTCGGACTTCCTGGCTTTCGGTCTTTCTGACTTAATTATCCTTCGGGATACTTCCTGAAAATACTATTGATACGCATTTGTATCACGCCTAAAAATGCTTCGCGGAAGATGCTGGTTGACATTTTGGAGGTGCCGGCGGTGCGGTCGGTAAATATGATGGGTATCTCCACCACTTTAAAGTCGTGCTTTATGGCGGTATATTTCATTTCTATCTGGAAAGCGTAGCCCACAAATTTTATTTTATCAAGTTGTATGGTTTCCAGTACTTTGCGTTTGTAGCACATAAAGCCCGCGGTAGCGTCCTGTATATCTATACCGGTTATAAACCGCACGTATACCGATGCAAAGTAACTCATCAGTACCCGGCTCATGGGCCAGTTAACCACGTTAACCCCTTTAATATAGCGCGAACCTATGGCCGCGTCGGCACCATCTATGCAGGCTTGCCTTAAGCTTAGCAGGTCCTTCGGGTTGTGCGAAAAATCCGCGTCCATTTCAAAAATGTAGTCGTAATGCTTATTTATACACCACCTGAACCCGTGTATATAAGCCGTGCCAAGCCCTTGTTTGCCGGCACGTTTTTCTAAAAATAGTTTGTCAGGGTATTCGGTTTGCAGCTGCTCAATAATGTGCTGGGTACCATCGGGCGAGTTGTCATCAACTATTAGCAAATGAAAATCGTGCGGAAGGGAAAATATCTTGCGTATCATCCGCTCAATATTTTCCTTCTCGTTATAAGTAGGTATAATAACTATGCTATCAGGCACCCGGGTAATAAATTAATGCGGCAAAGGTAATTCATTGAACTATTTAAAATACTTAAAAAATGTTAAAATGGCTACCCGCTTATATATTACAAATTGTTTGTATCAGCAATTACCTGGTTTTCTTCCTCCGGCTCCAAAATATAACTCCGTTCTTTTAATCGCGGTGAAACGATCATATACAATACAAGGAACCCGGTGATGATGCCTACAAACAGCCAGTAATAATCTGCCCCCTGGAACTTTGAGAAAAAGCCGCCGGTTGATATACTGGTATTAACAAGAGCGGTAAATACATTACCAAGCGCAACAGTCAGGAACCAAATAGCTGTCATGGTGCTTTTCATAGATTTTGGCGCTTGCGTATAAGCGTACTCTAATCCCGTGATAGATACCAACACCTCGCCGGCAGATAGTATAATGTAAGCAAATACCTGCCACCAAACTGATGGGTGCTGGCCTGCATCAACCTTTGTTTGCAGTAACGCAATGATGACAAATGACAATGCCGTAAGCGCTAAACCTGCACCAATACGTCGTAACGGGGTTGTTTTGATACCTATCTTATCAAAAAAAGGATATACGAAGTAGGTAAATACCGGTATAAAGGTAAGCAGGAATATAGGGTTAAATGTTTGTACCTGCTCGGGTAACAATTCATACCCTAACATATGGCGGTCAAGGCTTTGCGCCTGTAATACCCATTCAGATAGGTTTTGGTCCCACATGGCCCAAAAGATGGGTACAAATGCAAATACCGCCATTACACGGTAAACGGCCTTTATGCCTTCAACGCGCTGGGCATTAAACGGGCCTTTTGCCACATCCAGTAAATGTTCGCCTTTTTTCTTTTTGCCGATATTTATTAAAGCGTAGATAGAAATGAAAACGAAGTTGTTTTTATTAATGCCTGAAGGCGGATTTCGTACATACAGCTTAGTGCCCATAAAAAAGATGATGGTAGCCAGCGCCATCAATATTCCCGGTACACCAAAGGCCCAGGCCGAGCCGTAACGTTTGTTTATTTCAGGTATCATAATGGTAGCAAACACCGAACCCGCGTTAATGCTGAAGTAGAACCAGCCGTAAACCTTGGACAATAATGCCTGGTTTGTTTTATCGAACTGGTCGCCCACGTTGGCCGATACGCAGGATTTAATACACCCGGCACCAACAGCGATAAGTAATAAACCTATGCGGAAACCATCGAGGTCATGGTCGTAAACAGACAGCAACAGGTGACCGATACAGTATACTATAGAGATATACAATATCACTTTATACTTGCCAAAAAACCAATCGGCCATTATAGCGCCAATAAAAGGCATCGTGTAGGCAAGTGATACAAAAAAATGGGTCGTTTCGTTTGCTTTTGCCTGCGCAACAGCCTGCATGGCCGGGTTTAACGAGGGGTTAAAAAACTGCGCTACCAAAAAGGTAGCCAGTATAGATCGCATACCATAAAAGCTAAAGCGCTCCGCCGCTTCGTTGCCTATAATAAAAGGAACGCTTTTGGGGTACCTGGCTGTAGTTGCTGCTTCAGGCGCAGGAGATGTGGTTTTGGTCATTTGTTAATGTTTGTCCTAAAAGTAATATTATTAAACTTAACCTCAATTATATGTTAAAAGTGTTACAAGTTTAGCAAATGAAGATACTTAATTTTTTGCAGGAATAAGTTTACGTGCATCAACCGCGTCTTTTTTAGGGTCTACGTATTCAATATCCCGGTCTTCGGGTATATTCCTCATATCCAGGTTCTCTACATACTGCCACTTACTACCTTTGAGCTTATAACCGTCATAAGTAAGATCAGGGCCAAAAGTTTCGGGTTTGCCTGCTGATTTTTTATCCGGTGGCGAAAGATGGTCAAACACGATCAGGTGTTGGTCCTCTATATATTTTAACAGCATGGATGCCTGGCGAGCATATTCAAATATCACACGTTTTCGGTTTTTGTTATTACCCTCAAATATCGGCGCACCTAAAACAGCTTTGTTGTTTTTAAACGATATAACATCTATCACCTTCTTGGTAGAATTAACCGTATTGCCTTTCCAGCCTAAAAGCACATAGTGGGGGTTGTCGCCATATACAGCGATGATCTTATAGTACTGGGCGCCATACCATTTTTGATTGCTGGTGACTGAATCTTCCGGATTTTTAATCAGTGGCGAGTAGTCTTCTAATGGATACATCAGTAACTGCCCGCCGGTATTCATTTGCACAGTGCCGTAAAAACGGTAGCTGCCGTCCTCGTTAAGCACATGCCAGCTAAATATCCTGAACCTGTTATCGGGCGAGTTAAGTACGCTGACGGTTTTTATTGAGTCGAAAGAGAAGTTGAAGGAGTTGGGTATCTTTAAAGCGCTAACCAGTGTTTTTATAAAGCGGTAATTGGCATTTTTGCGTTCCAGGTCGTCCTGGTGGTTGATGATAGTGCTGCCTAAACTTGTAAGACTGTCGCGATATATACTCAGCTGTTTAAGATTGGCACTTTCGTCGGAGTGCTGGGCGAAAGCGGCTTGACATAAGAAAAGCGTTAAAAAAAAAGCGACCAGGTTTTTCTTCATATGCTCTATTAACGCAAATTTTGGATAACCATTGCGCTTGCACCGCCGCCGCCGTTACAAATACCGGCAGCGCCATATTTGCCGTTGTTTTGCTGCAATACATTTATTAACGTTACCAATATACGCGCCCCTGATGCGCCAAGCGGATGGCCTAATGACACCGCGCCGCCGTTAACGTTAACTTTTGCCGGGTCGAGCTCCAGTTTTTGATTATTAGCGATGGATACTACCGAGAAAGCTTCGTTTATTTCATAAAAATCGATGTCACTACCTGATAAGCCTGCCCGGTTTAAAGCCAGCGGGATCGCTTTTGATGGCGCTACAGAAAACCATTCGGGCGCCAGTTGTGCATCAGCGTAGGATACTATCCGCGCAAGTGGCTTTATGCCCAGTTCATTCGCTTTTTCCATACTCATCAGCACCAATGCCGCTGCGCCATCATTTAAGGTAGAGGCATTGGCTGCGGTAACCGTCCCTTCTTTACCAAATACCGGTTTTAGTGAAGGTACCTTATCAAACTTGACTGTCGCCGGCTCTTCATCCGCGCTTATTATAGTAATACCGCCTTT
>JBDSIC010000185.1:0-3042 GCA_039918195.1 Mucilaginibacter sp. | reverse complement strand
ATTTTAACAACCTTGTCTCGTCGGTTTCTAAAAAACGCAGGTACGTAAAGCAGCCGTAAAAATTGAACCGCAGTTGTGCGGTGCTTATCTCGTTATAGAGTATCTGTCTTCCGGGCCTATCTATCAGCCTGAACCACTTGGCAAAGTTCAGCATGTTAATGAGCGCCCTTTCACTTAGCACTAGTTTCTCTAAAAGCTTATTGCCAGTTTTGTTTTTTCCAAAATAAGCCACCAGCGTACCGGGATTTATAGACGATGGCGCGGCAACAATATATTCATTTATCAAATGCCCCAGTTCTTCTACCACAGCGGTAGCGTAATGCGTTCCCATAGAGTAGGCGATCACCGAAAAGCGGTCTATGTTTTCAAGCTTGCAGAAATCAGTGATCAGTGCAGCCAATTGTTTTTTTTGCAGCCCTTTTTTTACTGCGGATAGGCTTTGGTCCTGTAGTTTGGTTTCTTTATGAAAGAAAAGATCGAAGCCGTAGAAGGTGTATTTGTCACCAAAGGTATCTTCCAGCAGCCTGAACTGCTTGCCGTGCATACCAAACCCATGAAAAGAAAGCATAGCTTGCGGCCCATTACCAAATTTGTAATAGTGGAGCTTTACCAGGTCGTTTTCAAAGTAATGGTCAGTCACCGTTTAAAAATTGATATCGATAATTACCGCCGCCCAGGCATAATCGCCATCGTGCGAAATACTTAAGCTGACATTGAACTTACCGGGGTGCTGGTGAATGTTTACATGCGGACGCCCGCCAATTTTTTCGCGGGTTATTTCTATTTTTTTCCAGGCAAGCGGCGTGGTGCCCAATTGCTTTACGGCTTTATAAACCGCTTCTTTTGCAGCCCACGTTGATGCATAATGCAGCAAGGCATTGTCAAACCGGTCGCAGTAGGCTGTTTCTTCAGGTGTGTAAACTTTGTTTTTAAATTCGGCAGTTAACGAGTGGCGGAAACCGGGGACAAAAACAAGGTCGTTGCCCACTGCATATTGCTGACCGGTGGCAAGTTCTTCAAGTGTCTTTTCAAGTTTATTCTCCATCTACGCCGAGGCCCATAATGTTAAACCCGCCATCAACAAAATGTATATTCCCGCTAACCCGTTTGGATAGGTCAGAAAAATAATATAGCGAAGCATCGCCTACATCACTTGCATCAATGTTGCCCAGCGGGGCGGTAAACTTCCCTATTTTGCGTAGGGTACGCACGCCGTTAATGCCGCCTGCGGAGGTGGTCATTACCAGCCCGGCCGATATGGCATTAACCCTTACCTTTTTATCCCTGAAATAGCTGGCCAAATATATCATGATATTTTCCAGCGCGGCCTTGCATATAGCCATACCGGCATATGGCGGAAATACCCGCTGCGAAGCATTGTAAGTAAGCGTCAATATAGACGCGTTTTTAGCCAGCAAAGGCTCAGCCACCCGCGCTATCCGCAACAGCGAATAAGCGCTGATATTAAACGCGTCCATAAAATCTTCAAATGGGATATTGATGTACAGCGGGGCAGGTTCATCACTGCCCGGTATGCTGTAACACATTACATCCTGGCTGCCAAACGCTACACCGTGCAGCACGTAATCAATAGGGCCGAGGCCGGTGTATACTGCTTGCAAGAAATCGGTTATCTGTAATTCGTTGCGTACGTCAACTTCGGCAGTGTAGGTGGTATCCATGCCTGCACTTTTCGCCAGGTATAGCACTTCTTCCTTTGTATCAGCCATATAGCTTAAAGCTACTTTACAGCCCGACTGGTGCAGCTTTAAAGCAACAGCCCAGGCAATAGAGCTGTCATTCCTGACACCAAAAACCGCGGCAACTTTATCTTGGTTGTTGATCATGGCTAAACATCCCTTGATACGGCAATAGCGCTGTTGGTACCGCCGAAACCGTAGTTAAGGCAAACTACCTGGTTTATTTCTTTTTCAACCGTTACGGGTGATATCAGGTCGCGGTAAGCTGCAACCGGTTTAACGGGGCCTTCCCAGCCTTCGGCTTTCTGGAAAGTTTCCAGTTCAGTATTCAGGTTTTCTGAATTGATACAAGGCGATACCTTTTGATGCTCCAGCATCTTTAGGGCAGCAATAAACTCAACAGAGCCTGCCGCGCCCAGCATGTGCCCGAATTGTGATTTTGGCGCAGATATATGGTACCCGCTTTCGCCAAGCTCGTCAATTACACAAAGCAGTTCGATAATATCGCCTACCGGCGTGCCGGTACCGTGTACCTTTACTACATCAGGCTTAATAATAGCGCCTTCTCCCAAACCCTTCCACAGCCTTTTCTGGCCGGCGAAGGATGGGGCGAACATATTACCGTCGCCGTCGGAGTTATTAAAATATTCGTCGATAACGCCGTAGATATGCGCGCCGCGGGCTTTGGCCATTTCATATTCTTCCAAAGCCACAATACCACCGCCAAACGAGCATACAAAGCCGTTGCGTTTTACATCAAACGGGCGCGAGCTTTCTTCGGGCGTAAACCCTTTGCTTAGCACCTGCATTCCGTCGAAACCAATAAAGGTTTCCAGCGAAGTGCCTTCAACACCGCCGGCAATTGCGCGGTCCTGCAAGCCAAATTTTATTAAACGGTAAGCGTAGCCAATATTACCCAAACCCGTAGCACAGGCCGAACCGATGGCTTCGCAAACACCCTTATTTCTTATTAAACACGATACATTGGCCGCGTCGCGATAAACCATTGCGCGGTCTACCGTATGTGAACCTGCCGAGCGTGTTTTGCGGCCTTCCTTAAAAAAGCCATGCCAAGCTACACGCAATATCACATGCCCCGCGCCGCCCGCGCCAACAACTACAGCAGTTTGCTCCGATTCGGTTTCTTCCTTTTTCCAGCCGGCCATTTCTATCGACTCTAAAGCGCCTAACATGGCCCATATGCTGCCCATATCGGCAGTAGCCAAATTCAGGTCGGGTATACGGTTCTTCAGGTCGATATATGTTTCGGGATACTCGTCAGATATGGCGTTGAAGACTGGTTCGAGGTCCATTTCGGCTTCTGTAATATAGCCGCATACCG
>JBDSIC010000184.1:0-6374 GCA_039918195.1 Mucilaginibacter sp. | reverse complement strand
CTACCTTTGGCAGCTCTTTACTATCGCCATAGGTGCTGGAGCTTGCGGCGTAAACCATGCGTTTTATATGCGCGTCCTTAGCTGCGGTTAGCACGTTCAAAAAGCCTGTAATGTTTACATCGTTGGTAGCAGCGGGGTCGGCAATGGAGCGTGGTGCCGAACCTAATGCCGCCTGGTGTAATACATAATCCATACCGCGCATTACTTCGTTGCACATTTCAACATCACGTATATCACCTTCAATAAATTCAAAGGCCGGGTTATCCCTAAACTGCTTAATATTGTGGTAATACCCTGTCGAAAAATCATCGAGCACGCGCACTTTTGCCGCATTGTGCTGTAACAGGTACTCCACCAAATGACTGCCGATAAAACCTGCGCCGCCGGTTACCAGGAATCTCTTTTTGCTGATGTCTTCGTTGTGATATGTTTTCATATTCATTTGATTTTATGAACAGTATTTTACAATCGTGCGTCGGCCAGTTCTTTAGGCAATACCGACTTCACATCGTATACTACCTTGTGGCCATTGCATAATTTTGCTATATCTATTGTTTTAAATTCATCGTGTGCTACGGCAAGTATCACCGTGTCAAATATTTTACCTTCTTCCAATGCGTTCACACATTTCAGCCCGAACTCATGTGCCACTTCGGCGCAATTGGCCAGCGGGTCGTATATGGTAATGTCGCTGTCAAATTCTTTCAGGGTTTTTACAATGTCAACTACGCGGGTATTGCGTACGTCGGGACAGTTCTCCTTAAAGGTGATGCCCATAATCAATATTTTGGCGTTTTTCACCGGGATGTCTTTCTTCACCATCAGGCGGATCACCTCGTGGGCTATATATTCGCCCATGCCGTCGTTTAGCTTACGGCCGGCCAGTATAATTTCGGGATGGTAACCTACCTCCTGCGCCTTTTGCGACAGGTAATAAGGATCTACACCGATACAATGCCCGCCCACCAAACCGGGGCTGAATTTCAAAAAATTCCACTTGGTGCCGGCAGCTTCCAGTACTTCGCTGGTATCAATACCTATCTTGCAAAATATCTTTGATAGCTCGTTCACAAAGGCGATGTTGATGTCGCGCTGAGAGTTCTCGATAACCTTGGCAGCCTCGGCCACTTTAATGGATGTGGCTTTGTAAGTACCCGCGGTAATTATAGAGTTATACAACCTGTCAACTACCTCCGCAGCCTCAGGTGTTGAGCCGGAAGTAACTTTTTTTATGCGCGTCAGCGTATGCTCTTTATCACCCGGGTTTATCCGCTCGGGCGAGTAGCCAACAAAAAAGTCGGCATTGAATTTTAAACCCGATACTTTTTCCAGCACAGGCACACATTCATCCTCGGTTACACCGGGGTAAACGGTTGATTCGTAGATCACTATATCACCTCTTTTAAGCGCATTGCCTACCGTTTCGCTGGCTTTGTATAGTGGGGTAAGGTCGGGCCTGTTGTATTTATCAACCGGGGTGGGTACGGTTACAATAAATATGTTGGCGCTGTCTATCGCATCGTGGTCGCCGGTTAGGGTCAGCCCGGTACCCGCATCGCCACTTAGCACTTTGTTTAACAACTCATTACCCACCTCGCGGGTTTTATCAAAGCCCGAGTTTAACTGCTGTATCCTTGGCTGGTTCACATCAAACCCGGTAACTTTGTACTTGCGGGCAAATTCAACCGCGAGCGGCAGCCCTACGTAGCCTAAGCCTATAACTGCAATATTTGTATTACCCGGATCGAATGTAAGCGTCATGTTCTGTGTTAGTTATTCTTTTGTAAAGTAATACAACCTATGTTGCGTGTATGTCAAAGCAGTTTTAACTTTCTGGTTACCTGCTCTTTTTCCCGAATATTCTTTGCACAAAGGAGGTTTCCACGTCCTCGGTGACGTAGCCATAACCATAATGGTAGTTATAGCCATAGTTACCGTATCCCTGCATATTTTCCTTACGCCCGTCGTTAAGTATCAGCATCAGGTTTTTCAGGCTGTTCTTTTCTTTGATATCCTTAATAATATTCAGCTGTTCCTTTAGTGTATAGTTATACCTGATGATGTACAATGTCCTGTCGGCAAAAGGTGCCAGGTTGTAGGCATCGGCAATTAATCCTACCGGCGGCGAGTCAATAATAATATGATCAAATTGCTCACTTAGCCGGCTAAACAAATCATTTATTTTTTCACTCAATATCAGTTCCGAAGGGTTAGGCGGTGAATCACCACAGCCCATTACAAAAAGGTTGGGGAAATCAGGCACAGGTATGATCAGTTCATTTATATCGACATTTGATGACACGATGTAATTAGTGATGCCTGCCTTTGCGGTTAGCCCCATATCAGATAGCAGTTTTGGTTTGCGCAGGTCAAATTCCAGCATGATCACCTTTTTACCTGCCAGCGCCAGCGTAGCGCCCATATTAATACTGAAGAAGGTTTTACCCTCGCCGCTCATGGTTGATGTTACCAGCAATACCTTATTCTTATCTTCTGTTGCTGATAACTGCAGCTTGCTGCGCAACAGGCGGAATAGTTCAGAAAACACAGTTCGGCTGTCTTTACGCACCAAAAACCTGTCGTTTGATGGCGTATGTATAATTTCGCCCAAAACCGGTACGCCAATCTGCTTCACATCATCTATATGCGAAACCTTGTTATTGAGTATGCTTTTGCCTGATATGATGCCAATGGGCAGTACAAACCCGCCAAGCAGCGCCAGCATCATTATCAGCGAACGGCGGGGTTTTACGGGTATGTCATCCACATCTGCCCTGTCAATAATTTTAAGGTTTGATACCGCCGCCGCTTTTGAAAGGCTGGCTTCCTCGCGCTTTTGCAGCAGGTATTGGTACAGGTTCTCTTTAATATTCTGCTGCCTTTTTATCTCAAGCAATTGCCGCTCAATAGATGGCACGTTTTGCTTAAGCGCTTCGAATTTTATATTTTTTCCACCTAATGCGTTGCGCGCGATAACAAGCCCCTTTTTTATATTGCGGATATTCTCTAAGATATTTCCGCGCAAAGTGTTTAGCTGCTCGGTAATGTTTACCGTTACCGGGCTGCTCTCGTAATTTGATTTTAATACCCGTTTACGCTGTAGCTGTAGCTGGTTAAAGCTGTTTATCAGTTCAACCAATGTGGCATCCTGTATACTTAGCGAGCTGGGTACCAGGTCGGCCTGGTTCTTTTGGTTGGTAATATAGCTTTCTATAGATTGGAGTATGCTGATCTGTATCTCGTAATCGCTGAGTTTTTTTTCATAGTCGCCTGTATTTTGCAGGTACTGCTGCGACTCGGAACTGATGTCGGTAACATCATTGCGGCGTTTATAGCTCTCTACATCCTTTTCAACGCCTGATAGTTCTTTAACCAGGTCTACCATCCGGTCATCAATAAACACGATGGTTTTGGCGGCTATCTCGTTCTTGTTCTCAATGCCTTCTTGGTTATACAGTGCTATCAAATTATTTAACACATGTATACCTTTTTGGGGCACTTTGGTGGTAAGGCTTAATTTAAGTACGTTGCCATTTTTATTAACCGGGGTTATTACCAGGTTATCAAGGTAGGTGGCAACCAGTTTTTTCATATTGTTAAACTGCACCAATACCTCCTTGTCGGCCAGTTGCAGGGCACCGGGGGCGGCTATAACCGTAAATGCGGCATAGGGCTTTTTTATTTCGCGACCGAAATCATAGGTTGTCTTTTCTGTACCATCGCTAAAACTGTACTGCGTTGCCGAAACTACCTTGATGATTATCTTTTTATCGTATGCTGATAAATCAATACGGGATATAATAATAGTGACCGGGAGCGATTGCCCGTAAACCTCGGTATTTTTTATTTTGCCTTTTTTAAAGTAGGTGGCTTGTAAATTAAGCTCGCGCAATACCCGCTGCATAAGGGTCTTGCCTTTTAAAACTTCTATTTCGTCGTCAATATTTTTACCCGACTGAAATACCTCCAGGTCGCTGAACATATCGCCTATCTGCGATACATCGGCACCTTTTTTATCATCCTTAATTAATATGGTGCTGTCAATCCTGTATTCGGTTGAGGCATAGCGCAGGTATATAAATGCCGCAGTTACGCATAATATAATTGACAGCACAAACCAAACCCAGTTACGGGAGTACTTTGAAAAAATGTCCTTTACGTTTACCGGCTCAATAGGCTGAAGCTGGAAAGGATTAGGTTGCGACATATAGGTGATTCAATAGTTAAAATAAGCGGGAAAGTATTACGGTGATCACTGTAGCCGCGGCTACTATAATGGATATAGTTTTAGTATCGGTGCGGGCCTGCTTCTCTTTCATCTTATCAGGCTTTACATATACCACATCATTTTGCTGCAGGTAAAAGGCAGGCGACTGCAATACATTGCTGCGGTTCATATCCATAGGTGTTATGGTGCGGCTGCCGTTGGCTTCGTGTATCACCACCACGTTTTCGCGCTTGCCATACATGGTCATATCGCCGGCCAGGCCCAGGGCTTCTAATACGTTTACCTTATTGTTTGCTATGCTGAATACGCCGGGCTTGTTTACTTCGCCTATTACGGTGATCTTAAAATTCAGCAGTTTAATATTCACTATCGGGTTTTTAACGTATTTGCCCACTAAGCCGGCAACTTTATCAATAGCTTCTTCAAGAGTTAAACCGGCAAGCTTAATTTTTCCTATCGACGGGAAATTAACATTACCGGCCTTATCAACCAGGTAGCCGCCGGCATCGGGCGTGGCAGTACCGCCGTTAACGGGTGTTTGGTTAGCTACCGGCAACAGGCCTTTATTAAATAAGTTGCTCGATTCGGGGTCGACATTGCTAATGCTGATGCCCAGGATGTCGCCATCCTGTATGCGTGGCTCTGCGATGTTACTGATAGCAGATCTGTAGGTCGCACTATCACTAAGGTCGCTCAGGTAAACCAGGTTACGTTTTGGACCGCATGATGACAGCATAATGGCAGCCAGTATGGGTATCAGGTAAATTTTAGTATCACTGCAAACAGGAGTGATAATCTTAAGGAGGGTTTTATACATCGTATTACACAAAAAGCACCATAGTTGATGTGCTCGTTTCGTGTAAAAGTATTTGTTGAATATTAGGTTAATGTTATTGAAACATTTTTATAATATAATTTAATAATACTTTTTGGTACGTTATCAAGCTATTAATCATCAAGCGGTTACTTTTTTGTTAATAGAATATTATATTATCTCAAACCCCTTTGTTTTCATACCCTGTCGATATCTGATAAGTAATTTTGATGCTTAGAAATTCAACACAGAAATGTTATTCAAAGTAAAAAATATTGCCCTGCTTATCCCCATTTGTATTACCGGTATCACCGTTTTAAACGGCTGTAAAAAAGAAGATAAGCCCGGCCCTGTCACCGGCCCCGCAACCAACACCGAAATTAATACCTGGATAAAAGACAGCCTGGACAGGTATTATTACTGGGCCGATAAATTACCTGCCAATACTAACACCAACCTGGAGCCTATCCCCTACTTTAATAGTATTATAAACAGTGCCGACCGCTTTTCATTTATCACCCTCCCCGGCACCGGTTCGTCGCTAACCGCCACCAGCCGCTCAAAATACGGGTTCGACTACCTTATATTTACTGAGCCGGCAAGCAACCGTGTTTTAGGCCTTATAACTTTAGTGATGAATACCTCGCCGGCCAAAGGCGCGGGCTTACGGAGGGGGCAGTATTTTACGAAGATCAACGGCACCCTGCTTACTGAAACTAATATTGATGCGCTGAAAGAGCAACTACTATCGCAGAATAGCGTGAAGCTAAGCCTGGCTACTGTCGAGGGCGATGAAGTGAAAGAAACCGGTGCTGCCAATATAACGGCAGGCGAAACATTTGAGCAAACCGCCGTGCAAGGTGTATTTACCGCAGGCAGCAAAAAGATAGCCTACCTGTTCCTTACAGGTTATGTGGATGCCGACCGCGAAGCCTACCTAACTGTTTTTGCAGATTATAAAGCGGCGGGCGTTACGGATATGATACTCGACCTGCGCTATAACTCCGGTGGCGACGTATCTGCAGCGGCAGCCATGTGTAGTATGCTGGCGCCGGGTATTACCGGGGCAACACCATTTATTGAATACCGAGGCAACAAGAACGCCGGCACCCGCAAAGAAACATTTAGCGTGGCTGCCACTGTAAATAACGGGCCTGCATTTACAAGCCTGCAGCAGCATAATTTAAACCTGTCCAAACTCTATGTTTTAACCACGGGTGCTACCGCTTCGGCGGCGGAACTTATGATTAACAACCTGAAGCCATATATGACCATTGTACAAATTGGACAGGCAACCCGGGGTAAGGATGAAGCATCCATCGCCATCACTGA
>JBDSIC010000183.1:0-7445 GCA_039918195.1 Mucilaginibacter sp. | reverse complement strand
CTTAGCCGCCATGGTGGTTGAAAATTTTCCGCCCGTACGCACATCATTTTCGGCGTGGGGTGCATGCCAGTCGTCAGATGCCTGGCACCATTGGGTGATATGCTCCGGTGCGGTCCAATACTCCCATACTTTTTGTACTGGCGCGTTAATGGTAGCTTCTACTGTAAGTGTTGTTTTATCCGGTGTTTCCATTGCTTTTATTTTTTGTTGTGACTGATAATACAAACATACCAATGGCATTACAAACCTGGCATGGGTGATAACGACAATTTAAGGGTGTGTTTACGACTTTCCTTTCTACGCTGTTTAAACTGCTATAGCAGGCAGTTATATTTGCCTTTATAATTAACAAATATAGCTATGTCATTTCAAGCCTACATCGACAATATCAAAACCAAAACCGGGAAAACACCTGCTGATTTTAAAAAGCTGGCTGAAGAGAAGGGTTTTATAGTAAATGGTGAAATACCCGCTGGTGTAAAAGCCGGACAAATTACCAACTGGCTTAAAGAGGATTTTGATTTGGGTCATGGCCATGCCATGGCTATATATGCCACTTTTAAAGGCAAAACCGAATAATTATTTCTTCGCCACCCCTTTAACGTTCACTGATATAACACTGGCATGCGGCATACTTAGTGTGCTGCCGGGTATCACATCAAGATAATATGCAAGATAGCTGTTCATTACGGCAGTGGAAACTTTGATATAGGAAGCCTCCATGTTCTTATCCCCCAAAAAACCCACCAACGGTTTGCCATAGTGCATTTTTCCTTGTTCATCAACTATCAGAGTAAACGAGTACGAAAAATTCTGGTAAGCTTTATTGATGGTAATATCATATTCCGGGTAAAGGTAATCGCTGCTGGTGCTAAAGTTATTCTCCAAAAAATCGGGTACATCCTTTTGCTGTACCACCTTTACATCCAAGTTTTTACTTTTAAAGGCCACCGGTTGCCGGGCTGCAAAAGCACTGTCTAAATTACTGTTGGCCTTCTGCACCAATTCCCTGATGAATAAAGTGTCCTTACGGCTTGTGCGCTGTAATATGGCCGGCGTAGTATGCAGCACATCCTTTATATACTTATCAGCATACAGTGTCATAAAAACATTTTCGCCGTTTTTATCCAGCGTATCATTTTTAGCGGTAAGCAATTGGAATACCAGGCTGTCCCTGCTTATCTTCTTCATTTTAAACCATGCCCTGGCGGTATTGAAAATAGAATCGTAACCCCTCGAAAGCACAAAATTGAGGTAACATTTTTTATCGGGACTGTAAATACTTACCGAATCGTCGCCCATAAAGCGCATTCGCCATTGTGGTTCCTGCTGGTAACCATACCTGTCAAACGAAAGCCCGTTTGCCGACCGCCTGAGTACCTCGGTGTAATATATACCGTTCACAGCTTTAAAAGATATAAGCTCATGCAAGTGTTCTTTTTGGGGTTGATTACAAGCCGAAAAGATCAACCCTGTAACGACGGGCAGAATTAAATGGGTTAACTTAATTTTTTTTATCAAGCGAAAGCAGAAAGTCATCAAAACAAAGTTAACAGATTTTGAACAAGAGGAAAGGGGCCGTTAAATTATCCTAATCTTGCTAAACTTATACCCCATTTTAGCATCTTTTGCCTAAGCTATTGTTATTCTAAAAAGCTGTGTATATTCGTTTTCAGTACCAATTATAACCGTCCCGTTTAACCGGATAGTTACCTGATAACAAAACGAATGTTATGAAACAGCTGTGTGTTAAAATTTTTGCGTCGCTATTATTTACCCTTAGCGCGGGGCAGGCATTTAGCCAGGGAGCAATACCCGAAAATGCCGTCAACAAAAAATGGTGGAAAGAAGCCGTAGTGTACCAGGTATATCCGCGCAGCTTTAAAGACAGCGACGGCGATGGGGTTGGCGATTTGAAAGGCATTATCTCTAAACTCGATTATATACAAAGTCTGGGCATTGATGTGGTATGGCTAAATCCCATTTACTCGTCGCCCAATGATGATAATGGTTACGACATCAGCGATTACCGCAGCATCATGAAGGATTTTGGCACTATGGATGATTTTAACGTCCTGTTAAAAGGTTTGCACGACCGTAAAATAAAACTGGTAATGGATTTGGTGGTAAATCACTCCAGTGACGAACACGAGTGGTTCAGGCAATCGCGCAGCTCGCGCACCAACCCCTACCGCGATTACTACCACTGGTGGCCGGCAGAAAAAGGCGTACCTGCCAAACGCTGGAGTTTTTTTGATGAAGATGCCAGCGCCTGGCGGTTAGATAGTACGACCAACTCCTACTACCTGCACTATTTTTCGCGCAAGCAGCCCGACCTGAACTGGGAAAACCCAAAACTGAGGCAGGAAGTTTATGGGCTGATGAAATTTTGGTTTGACAAGGGCATTGATGGTTTCCGGATGGATGTGATACCCTTTGTTTCTAAGGATACCGCCTTCCCGCCGCTGCCTGCCGAATATAACGCCCCTGCCCGTATAGATTACGATCCCAACTATATTGAATACTATGCCCGCGGCCCGCACCTGCACGAATATATGCAGGAAATGAACCGCGAAGTGCTGAGCAAATATGATGTGATGACTGTAGGCGAAGGTATTGGCGTAAGGGCCGACGAAGCCCTGCTGCTGGTGGATAAGGCCCGCAAGGAACTGAACATGTTTTTTACGTTTGAAACCGCCGCTGTTGGTAAAGACAGGACGGATTGGTCGCCCGATGCAGAGAAATTTAAGCTGACGGATTTTAAAACCACGTTTAGCAAATGGATAAATGTATTTAAAGAAAAAGGCTGGGCCACCGTGTACCTGGGCAACCACGACCAAAGCCGTATGGTAAGCCGTTTTGGTAATGATAAGCCGGAGTACCGCGAAACGTCATCAAAAATGCTGTATACCTTTTTGCTTAGCCAGCGCGCAACCGTATATGTTTATGCCGGCGACGAGATAGGCATGACCAATATCCGCTTTAAGGATATAAAGGATTACCGCGACCTGCAAACCATTAACCACTATAACCTGCTAAAGCGCCAGGGTAAACCAACCGACGATTTTTTACGCGACGAAGCAGAGTTTAGCCGCGAGAACGGTCGCACGCCTATGCAATGGACAGGCGGGCAAAACGCGGGCTTTACCACCGGTACGCCCTGGTTGAAAATAAACCCCGATCACATTACCGTAAATGTGGAGGCCGCAGAAAAAGAGAAGAATGGCATACTCAGCTATTTCCGCAAAATGATAAAGCTGCGCAAGCAACTGCCCGAACTGGTTTATGGCAACTACACCGTAGTGGATAAAGATAACCCGCAGGTATTTGCCTATACCCGTACCTTGAAGGATAAAAAAGTACTGGTATTGCTCAGTTTTTCTACCAAAGTGGCCGACTTTACCGTAACACCCGAAATAGGGAAGATGGGCAATATCCTTATTAACAACCTGCCGGGTATAGCTACAGATGGCAATACCATTCATTTAAAGCCTTACCAGGCGATGATACTGAGGCTGGAGTAAAAAAGATAATACCGTTTATTAAAGCTACCTTACACAAATAGCCAATGTCGCGTTTTGTGAGGCTAACCTGTTTGGAAAAAATATTCAACAGCCTTGTAGAAGGCTTTATAAAAACTAAAGTTGGCATAGCCGATAACTTTTTAACCACCACGCTGGCCGCCCACCTGAAGGACAACCTGCTGTTACTTCATCAGCATAAACAACTGTACAACGCCGGCACAGGTAATGATGTGGCTGCCATACAAAATAAGCTGGTACGCACAGATAAGATATACTGGCTGGACCGCAAGCACGGCGACCTGCACGAAAATGCCTTTTTAGACTTGGTTGATAGTTTTGTGCAGTATTTAAACCGCACCTGCTATTCGGGCATTACCGGGTACGAGTTTCATTATACCTTATACGAAAAGGGCAGTTTCTATAAAAAACATATAGACCAGTTTCAAAATAATGGTGCCAGGGCCTACTCCATGATCTTGTACCTAAATGCGGATTGGGTGGCAGCAGATGGCGGCGAACTATGCATACACCATGACAGCCATTTACAGCATATTTCGCCCGATAATGGTAAAGGGGTGTTTTTTAAAAGCAGCGAAACCATACACGAAGTGCTATTGGCCAACAAAGCAAGGATGAGTATTACCGGGTGGTTTAAGGTGGGGTGATTGAAAGGTACCACAAAAAAGGAGCACCAATAGGCACCCCTTTTCGGTAAAGCACTACATGTATATTATTTTCTACCGTTCAAAAACTCCGCGGTATGAAAATCGATGAACTTTTTGGCTGCGGCATATACCCCCTCGCTGTATTTCTTACTATCAACTTCAACAATTTTAGTTGCTTCGTTTGATTTGTCTTCGGGTGTAAAATACTTTCCATATATCGTGCTTACACCGGTGTAATCGGTGCTGCCACGGGCAAAGCTGGTTACTTTAGTGTCTTCTATAACTCCGCCTATTGTTAAAGCCTTGCCCAATGTGCCCTGGTAGCTTGTTGTGGCACCCATCCCCATCTTGCCATGTGTAAAATTAACCGAACTACTGATGGCAGTGATACTGTTTTGCCCCTTAAACCGGAATGCTGATTTATGATCGGACATAACAATTGCTTCCTGGTTAGCTATCCTGAGATTAGTGGTAATTTTTACTTTGGCACCTCCGCCCTGGAAAGTACTGCCATCCTGTACAAACAGAACATATATATTCACATCAGCAATAATGGCATCATCAAGCTGCTTTGATAATTTAGGGTACATGGAGGCGGCACCACCTAAAAATCCGCCGCTTTTAGTTTTGCCTGATTCATCTACTTTTTTAACATAATACTCGTAACCCGAAGGCACAGTGGTCATGGTGCCCGGAAATTGCGCAAAGTTTACCGTTCCGCCTTGTAGCTTTACGAATTCTTTGTAAGTATCGGTTTTACCGGCATCATCAGCGCCAATAATAGTTAATCCACCGGCCTTTATCTGCGCTACAAAATCCTGGTAAAGTTTATCTGTAATTTGCTGCACATCAGTTTCGGTAAGTCCTGCCAATCCGATGGACGCTTCTGCCTGTGCGTCGCCTTTAGAGCCACCACCCAACTGGGACCCACCCTGCTTAAACTTTTGCTTTTCATTGTATATCTGGTAATTAACGGCAAAATTTGCAATATATATCCGTGTTGCATCCTTGGTTTTCTTTACACCATAACTGGCGTCTTTCGGTTTAAATTCTCCCAGTACCTGGGAGCGGGCGCTTACCGATAATACGGCAAGGCATACCATTAGTAAAAGGTTACTTTTCATTGTAAAAATATTTAATTGTTTAGAGAGCGGTTTAAAATCGTCCTAATGTACCGTGAGGTAGCCACCTTTCCAATCCCCTGATCCACGTATATTTGTGTACGTGGTAGCACGGATATCACAAGAGGTATCGTGTCCTTACAGACATTAAAGCCCCCTAAATATAATTTCAAAATGGGATGAAATATTACCCTATTTAACACCGGGCTTTAATAACTGAAAGTCTTCAATTTTTGATTTGTCAGTTACGGTTTTTATGATCTCATCCAGTTCGTAAGCAGATGTTAAAAGATAATCAAGTACCATTTTCTGTTCCCCCGTTGTATCAGCTGAATCTTCAAGTATAGGGATCAGGCCCATCATCCGCGAAAGGGGGGCGCGTACTATGTGCGATTGTATCCACGAAATTTCGCGTAAGCGTGTGTTTTGCGCTTCAATTGCACTTATATAATTCTGCCTTTCTGTTATATCCGTGGCTATCGCTATATTGGCTGTTATACCCGAGTAGTTGATGGGGGCTACCTGGATATCAACATCAATTAATTCGCCGTTCTTTTTTTTATGCGTCATGGTCACGCGGAAAATACCGTTTTCTTGTTTCACCCGGTCAGCAACAGCGCGTTCCATGTTAGGGACGTCCTCGGGCAGCCTGATTTCTTTCAATGTCATTGATAAAAACTCCTCACGAGTATACCCATAATGAAGCACAGCTGCATTATTAACATCCAAAAAACGTAGCGTTTTCATTTCGGCAACCCACGCCGGCAACGGGCTAAAGTTAAATAGGTCGCTATACATTTCTTTCGACATCTCCAGGTCGGTATTTGAAATAGCCAGCTCCTCGGCTTTTTGTTGTAAATCCTTGTTCAAGTGTTTCAGTTGTTCAAGGGCATTTCTCCGTTCGGTAATATCTATGCCCGAGATACATAAGCCGATTACTTTTTTGCCATCATAAACAGGTTTTACATTAGCTATAAAGTAGCGGGAAATACCGTTTTTTGAATATGACGCTTCGTAATCTTCCGATTTATTCGTTTGTACTACCCGGTCGTATATCGCAAGTGCATTTTCTCGCCTTTCCGGTAAAAGCGAATCGGCCATATTACTTCCTACACGCAGCTCTATGCCAGAAGCGTGCAGGTAAATATCTTTCATGTGATTGTTAATGGCAATAATATTGTATTTAGTATCAAACAACATGTATGATACATCGGTAGTTTCGAACATTGACTTCAGATTTGCTTCCGACCTTTTTAATTCGTCATAAACGGCTTTTCGTTCGGTAATGTTTATCATCGTTCCTATCAGCGCCGGCTATCCACGATATAAAGTTGCCCCGCCTAATATCTCGAACCACAGGGGTCGGCCATCTTTTTTTACTATCCGGGCTTCGTACCTTATCGACTGAACATCGTTACTTATCCTATCCCTTATGTTTTCTCTAACCAATTCAACGTCGTCTTCATAAATGAATTTTTCTAAAGGTTGATCAATGATATCTTCCTCGGCATACCCCATCTCTTCAACAATCCGGGGGTTAACATATACCACCCTTCCATCCTGTATGATGTATACACCAACAGTAAAGTTTTCTACAAGATTTTGAAACTTATACTGAGATTCGATCTTCTCGGTTATATTTTCTACTTGTGCAACAAAGTATAATGGTTGATTATTTTTATTTTTTATGAGTGACGTGTTAAGATTTATCCAAATTGTGCTGCCATCTTTATGGATATTCCGTTTTTCCAGCCGGTAGGTGCCGCTTTGGTTTTCCATTACCCGGCCCTCAGCAGCAAGGTCTTTTGCCAGGTCATCGGGATGAGTAATTTGCATGTAGGTAAGCGATAAAAGTTCTTCTTCGGTATAACCCAGCATTTCGCACAGCGCCCGGTTTACTTTGATGAATCTCCCCATCGAGTTTTCGTCTACAGAAGTAAGACACATTCCAATAGCTGAATCTTCAAAAGCCCCGCGGAACCTGTTTTCAGACTCCGCAAGTATAGTCTGGAGATTATGATGAATGAGACCACACCGTTTCGGCGCAAGCTGACCCACTGTTTCGGGGCAAACTGACCATGGTATTTCGGGGCAAACTGACCCACCAAAAGGAGTAGCAAATGCTGTAAAAGTAA
>JBDSIC010000182.1:0-5836 GCA_039918195.1 Mucilaginibacter sp. | reverse complement strand
CGAAACCTATTATTAAGGCTACTACCCCGGCAATAACAAGGGTTTTTATTTTGTAGGCCAATGTCCGGTTTGATACCAGCAGTTTACCGGCAAGTACGCCCCAAATGGTGTGTACAGCAGTAGGTATAAAGTTAATGGTTACCCAACCGTCCTGGTTTATTTTGCCCATTACCAACGTATCAAAATACGCCCCAAAGTTGTGATACTCTACATAAGGCTGATCGAAACCGGGCATCAGTATAAAGCAATACATAAGGGCGGTAAGGGCAAGCAGCCCCATGGTAAATATTAGCTGCCAGGTATATCCCCTGTTGATGATGAGGTAAGCTATAAGGGTGGTGATGGATAGCTGTGTTAACACATTCCACAATTCCCAAACAGGTTTGCCGGCATAAACGCAATGCAGGGCGGTGCCGCATATAAACAGCTTAAGGCTGCGTAATAATATATGCTTCCAGTTACCCTGCCAGGTTTCTCCTTTGGCAACTTTGCGGCTGTACGAAATGTATAACGCCGCACCAGCCATTGACATAAAAGATGGCTGAACGAGGTCCCAAAAAGTAAGACCGTGCCATGGATGGTGGAAAAACTGCTGCACCAGCGCGGCGAAGGGCTGCACAGGTTCCAGGTGATGTAAAGACTCCCAAACCATACAGCTTTCGGCTGCCAGCAGCAGCATGATCACCCCGCGCATCACATCTAAGGACACAACACGCCCGGCAACAACATTATCCGCTGTTTTAGTTATTTTTATATTTGGCACTACTCCGTTGGTTAGTTATAGTCATATTAAAGTAAGTAAGAGGAAATCCCCTTACTCACTCATATCTAAAAAGAAGCTTGGCGAATTCTCATCCGGAGCATTACCTACAAATGCCGACCAATCGTTTTTAACAGCTTGTATACCTATTCGTAAACCCGAACCGGTTAAGCCTTTTAATTTGCCGCGTGCAAAGCGCATCTCATATTTCAAAACGCCGCCTGCTTCTGTTGTTGTACCTACAGTATAAGCTTCGGATATTGACTGCGGGTCCCAACTCCAGGCATCCTGGGTAGCGCCGCTAAAATAAAGTATATCCATATTGCCCACAAGAAATGGCCCTTCCATTAAAATATCATAACCACCCTCTGTAAACGTTCCGGTTAATAAGCCTGTAGTAATGTTATTGTCAGAGTCTAAATAAAAATCGAAAATATTACCGTCAGATTTTTTTACGGCCATTTCAGCATACAGGTAAACGTAATTTCCATCGTAGTCCATTTTCACCTCGTTAAACACCCCTTTGGTTGCGCCCAGCGGAATGTTTGTTGTTACAGCAGCCCAGTCGCTAAGGTCGCCTGTGTTGAATTTTACCGGGGTAGTTTTGGCTATCCTTATTACGGTTGATGACTCAACTGCTTTACCGTTGACGGTAGCATACAGTGTAGGCACATATTTGCCTTTGCCGGGATAGGTGTGCATTGGCGATTCATCAGTTGAACTTGTGCCATCGCCGAAATCCCATTTATAGCCGGATATCCCGGTTGTTTTAGGTGTGAATTTCACATCGTTGCCTTCTACCGTAACCTCGTATAAAAGGTCGGCTAAAGGTGCTGCTTTATCCTTTTTACAGGAATTTAACAGGGTACTTGCTGTAACCAGCGCAAGCATGAAGCTAAATATCTTTATATTTTTCATATCCATTAATTATTAATATTACTGTTGTTTAATTATTATAAATTATGGGTTTTGGGTAGCTAAGGGATTAGTTAATATCTCGTCTATCGGCAAAAAGTATATAATGCGCGGGCTGGTGTAAGGCACCGTCATATTAGCATAACCGCTGGGTTTTTTGCTCAGGTCGATATCCGTTTCCTTTAAACCGGTAAGGTGGTAACCCCAGTAGGTTTTGTCAAGCGTTCTTTTATTACGGTACACATCATAAGTACGGTGTCCTTCAAAAGCCAGTTCTATACGTCTTTCTTCAAGCACTACATCCAGCGCGCTTTTTCCTGCAGGCGCTGTGCCGTTATATTTCGATGATGCCAAACCGCGGTTCTCGCGAATAATGTCTACGTTATCCAAAGCTGTTTTTGCATTGCCTTGCTTTGCAGCAGCTTCTGCCTTATTCAGGTACATCTCGGCTAAGCGGAACATGATAGGCGAACTCAGGTTTGGCGAACCATCCTGGAAGGAGAACTTGCTGATATACCATACATCGATACCATTCTTTTTCATGCCACCTGCCGGCTGGTTAATGTATGACCAGCGTGTATCTTCAGGATGTTTAGACATCAGGTCGCGCAATGGCTGCGAAACGAACTCTTCGCCCCAGCCCGAGTTGCCATCCGAATAGATCATCGAGGCTATAGAACCGAACTTGCCGTAGTCATCAAGGTTGGTAAATGCCACGCAGAAAATAGTTTCGGAGCTGGCAGCAGCGTTAGAGAACAATGTTTTAAACGTTGTTGCATTGGTCAGCGTAAACCTTCCCGAACCGATAACATCATCGGCATACTGAATGGCTTTTGCATTATCTTCCTTATACAAGTTAACACGCGACAGTAAAGCCCAGGCAGCCTCTTTCGATGCGTATTGCACGCCGCGGGGCTGTCCCATCAGGCCTGCAGCCTTTTCGGCATCGGCAATAACCTGGTCGTAAACTTCACCCACTGTAGAACGGGCTTTTTGAAGAGGATCTGTTAAAGATGTACTCAAAATAACACCCGGCGCGTTAGGATCAACGCTGTACGGCTTGCCAAACAACCTAACCAGGTTAAAGTGGCAAAACGCGCGTAAAAAATAACATTCGCCCAGTAACTGTTTTTTAGCCGGATCATCGCTTGGTGATTTCTCTACCGCGTCTATCACGGTATTCACCCCATTAATTATTTTGTAGGAGATATACCAAAAATAGCGGGTGTTACCCTGCCCCGGTGAATGATCAAGGCTGAAGCTGTAATAAAGCGGATCGGTAGTAACCTGGCCGCATACAATATCATCGCTGGCAAAATCGCTCAGGTGATAAAATTGCCTCAGGTACATATTGTTCTGATCAACTGTACCGTTAAACTCTATATGATCTTTAAACAGTGCATATGCACCGTTAAGCGCGTTGGTAAGCCCCTCGGTTGTATTAACCAATGTCTCGGTAGTTATCGCATCGCTCGGCGCAACTTCAAGTTTCTTACAACTGCCTGCTCCTAATAATAAAACAGCAAGCGGTATTAATATTTTCTTTTTCATGTTGAATACTTTTTTGTGTGTAAACATTATTTACTGCTGTTAAAAGGTAAAGTTTATATTTAACAGGTATTGCCTGCTGTTTGGATATTTGAAATCTTGCAAGCCCGGCAGTGCAAAGCTTCCCGGTGTAATGGTTGTTTGCGGATCCTGGCCCAGGAATTTAGAAAAGGTAGCCACATTATCAGCCGACACGCCTATCGAGATGCCATCAAAGCTTAGCTTTTTGGCGATAAAAGCCGGCAGCCTGTAACTTAACGCTATATTACGTATGGTAAAGTAGCTTGCGTCTTTTAAATAACGGGTTGAAGTTTCGGTAGAGTTAGCCGAGTTTTGCGGACTTGGTTCAGTCGCCTCGGTATCACCGGGGCCCGACCATACTTTTGCCCCATCAGGTAATACTATTTGGTTGTAATACGGCTCATGACCATCGTTCATCATATACCTAAGGTTATTGCTGAATATTTTAGCGCCATAGCTAAAATAGGTATTTATTCGCAATGATAGGTTTTGGTAAGTGAACGTGTTATTAAAGCCACCCTGGAATTTAGGTAAAGCTGAGCCAGATTCCTGCTGGGTAGCTACGGCCTCAGAGTAAACAGAGGTTTTCTCTTTAGCAACAGCTACACCTGCTTCATTGTAGATAAGTTTTTCCCATTGCGGCGCGCCTGTTGCTGCATCTACACCTAACCATTTAGGCATATAAAATTCGTACAGGTTACCACCATTACGGTATATCTGCGATACGCCGTTAACCGTGCGCACATTTGGGGCAGGCAGGTTTTCCAATTTGTTACTGTTAAAGTTGATGTTAAAATCGGTATTCCACTCAAAGTTCTTGTTTTTAACAGGGCTTGCGTTTATACCAACCTCAATACCTTTATTAATTACGTTACCTACGTTAGCCCATTTGGTTTCAAAGCCAACCGATAGCCGCTGCGATACTTGCAATAACAGGTCTTTGGTATTATTGCGGTAAACATCTACCGTTAAACTTAACCTGTTAAACATGGTTAGGTCTAAACCTAAGTTAACCTGCTGTTTGCTTTCCCAGGTAAGATCGGGATTACCCAGTTGGTATGGTACAGCGGCAACCACGCCATTGTATTGGGTATTTAAGTTAAATAAGCCCAGGAACCTTGAAGAACCAATGTCCTGCGTACCGGTAATACCGTAGCTGGCCCTTAACTTTAAGTTGTTGATAACGCTGTTGCCGGCCAAAAACTCTTCGTTGCTGATCAGCCAGGCACCTGATACTGAAGGGAACGATGCATATTGATTATCAACCGGGAAAGCTGATGAACCGTCGACCCTGAATGAACCTGACAAGAAATACTTGTTTTTGAAGTTATAGTTAATTTGCGAAAGGAACGAGTTAAGATAACTTTGGTTAGCATAGCCAACCGGCCGTAACTGGCTCGAAGCCACATTCAATGAGCGTAAACCTTCAGGAAGGCCTTGTCCCGAGCCGCCTGAATATTCTGTGCGCCCGTTCTCAAATGCTAAACCGGCAAAACCGCTCAGGTTATGTTCGCCAAACTGAAAGTTGAATTTTAACAGGTTGTTTGATACAAAGCCATAGTTAAGAGAACTTAACTCATTGATATATCCACTGTCATGATAAGTTCCGGCGGTAACCCGTGAAAAGTAGCTCACTGATTTGTCTGCCCCGGCTGCAAGCCTGTTGGTGCTGGTAAATGTAAGCCATGGGGTAATATTATAGTTAACACCTAAATCGTAGTTAACATTAAAGCCTTTATAAGGGTGGTCGCTATTTTCAATGGTGTGGATTGGATTGATCTTATCGCGAGACCACCATTTGAAAGTTGAGTTACCATCAACATACACCGGGCTGCCGTCGGCAGCGTAAGGATTATCCCAGGGCAGGTTAAGAAACGAATAATACATGTCCATATAGTCGTAACTTTTTCCTGTTGATCCGCTAAGGTTAATGTTATTGGTTATGCTTAGCTTTTTAGAGAAATTATAAGTTGAGTTAGCACGTACATTTATACGCTTGAAGTTGGTGTTTAAAAAAGTACCTTTTTCGTCAAAGTACGATGCGCCCACGTAATAGCTGTGCTTATCGGTTTTGCCACTGGCAGATATATAAAAATTGGTTATAGGCGCCCTTTTAAATGATTCGCCGGCCCAGTCATAATTCTGGTCGCGCAGGCTAAGCGGGCGTTCGGCGTAAAATTTTATAAGGTCTATTTTGTAGGTGTTATCAGGAGCCCCTACTATATAATCACGGTAAAATTCTTTGTGAGAATCGTAAAGCTCGCTGCCATTCATCAGGTTAAGCTTACCAAAATCGGCTGTTTTAAAACCTGTGGTAAGTTTTACTTCAAATTTTGTTTTGCCTTCTTTAGCAGTTTTTGTGGTTACAATGATAACGCCCGCGTTAGCTTGCGAACCGTATAGTGCGGTTGCGCCGGCATCTTTAAGTACGGTGATGCTTTCCACATCGTTAGGATCGTAGTTACCGCCAATGATACCATCTACCACGAATAGCGGGCTTTGCGATGCATTAACAGATGATATGCCGCGCAACCTTATTTCGGGGGCCGAGCCCGGCGCGCCCGAACTGTTTACTACCTGTAAACCCGCCAC
>JBDSIC010000181.1:0-5550 GCA_039918195.1 Mucilaginibacter sp. | reverse complement strand
CTTCTGATAGCAGGGTCTGTACGGGCCCTCTCCAATTGGAGAGGGCAGCAGAGGCAGTGCAATTATATAGTAACTTTCATGGGTGAGGCTGCGCACGTTTCGCCTCACCCCATGAGCGTTTCTTCTGATAGCAGAGGCTGTACAAACCCTCTCCAATTGGAGAGGGTAGCAAAGGCAGTGTAGTTTTGTAGTAACTTTCAAGGGTGAGGCCACACACTAAAAATCAACAATGCACTTCTCACCATTCACTATTTTATTATCTTAGCAGCTTTAAACATATCATGAATAAATTTTTCGGAACGGGAGTAGCTATGGTCACTCCTTTTCATGCTGAAGGACAGGTGGATTACGACGGGTTGAGAAACCTGGTTGAGCATTTGATTAGCGGGGAGGTGGAATACCTCGTGATTTTAGGTACAACCGGCGAGAGCGCCACTTTGAGTAGGGAAGAGAAGAAGAAGGTATTCAGGGCTGTTGCCGAACTGGTTAAGGGCCGTGTGCCCCTTGTTGCCGGCATTGGTGGCAATAATACCTATGATATTGTCGACCAGGTAGAAAATTTCAATTCTGATGGGTACGATGCGATACTATCGGCCAGCCCTTACTATAACAAACCTACACAAGAAGGTATTTACCAGCATTACGCCGCTATTGCCAAAGCGGCTACACTACCCGTAATATTATATAATGTACCCGGCCGCACAGCCAGCAACATTTGCGCCGAAACCACTTTGCGTTTGGCAACCGATTTTAAAAACATCATCGGCATAAAAGAAGCATCCGGTAATTTCGACCAGATGAACCAGATCATGCGGGATAAGCCCGAGAACTTCCTGTTGATTTCGGGTGATGACCCCATTACTTTCCCGATGATAGCGATGGGCGCCGCCGGTGTAATTTCGGTTATTGGCAACGCTTTGCCTGCGCAGTTTAGCCAAATGGTGCGTACCTGCCTTACAGGCGACTTTAAAGGTGCGCAAAAAGCACATTACAGCCTGGTAGATTTTACCCGCCTGATGTTTGTGGACGGCAACCCCGCCGGTGTTAAAACAGCATTAAAACAGTTGGGCATTTGCGGTGATAGCGTAAGACTGCCATTGGTAAAAGTTACTGCAGCTACAGCAGAGCTTATTAGTAAGGAATTAGAAAAACTCAAGCAATAAAAAATTTATGCCATAAAAAAACCCGGCCTCTTGCAGTCCGGGTTTCTGATTAATTGGTCAGTCGTTGAAAAATCTCTTTTTAGTTAACCTTTGTTTTTGGTGTCCTGAACTTCCAAACGGATGGTTTGAGCTAAGTTTTTAAGATCTTGTAATCCTTTACGTAAACGTGTTCCGGCAGCGCTGTTGCCCTTGCTGTAAAACTTGTCAGCATCCGCTTCTAATGATGCCACAAGTTCTTTTACTTCGTTAAATTTTTTCATTTTAGGTCACTCCTTTTTTAAATAGTTGAGTTTAATTGTTTTAGTGAAAGCTAATCTAAAATTGTTTTTACGTAAAAACAATTTTTGGGATATAAAAAAAGTCATGCAGGGAAGGTTTTTTTCCACATTTACTGCATTTTAGCCTGTATTTACATGTTTTTTATGTATTACGGAATTACCTGCCGATTAGTTGCACAAATACAGGGGGTATTTTATGCCTCAATTTTTTCTTTATATGCGCCGGCTTTTAGCTTTTCGGCCATTTCGCTGTAGGCATCAAGTGTGCGCTGTACATCCGCTAAACTATGCATTGCCGTTGGTATAAGCCGCAGCACAATAAGCCCTTTCGGGATAACCGGGTATATCACTATCGAGCAAAATATCCCGTAGTTCTCGCGCAGGTCGCGGGTTAGGGCAGTTGCTTCGTAAAGGTCACCTTTTAAAAATACGGGGGTTACCATGGTGTTGGTACTGCCAATATCAAAGCCGCGTTCTTTTAATCCTTTTTGCAGTGTTAGGGCA
This sequence comes from Mucilaginibacter sp., assembly GCA_039918195.1. Lineage (GTDB taxonomy): Bacteria > Bacteroidota > Bacteroidia > Sphingobacteriales > Sphingobacteriaceae > Mucilaginibacter. Next base: position 3,605 of record JBDSIC010000181.1, on the reverse strand, counting down.
ACTTCCCATAGCTTGTGTCGTAGCTCCGGCTTTGTGGTCAGCAGTTCAAAGCGTTTGCGTAACCCTATTACCATAGGCATAGGCAATGCCTTTGCAAATGTTTGCGAGCGCATGTTATAGCGCAGAAAATCAATAATCGTTTTATCCGAGGCCACAAAAGCGCCTATCCCGGCCATTGATTTGGCAAAAGTGCCAAAGTAAACGTCAACCCCGTCTATGCAATCCTGTTCTTCGTGGGTGCCGGCGCCGGTTTTGCCCATAGTGCCCAGGCCGTGCGCGTCGTCCACCAATAAACGGAAGGTGTATTTATCTTTTAGCGCTACTATCTCTTTTAGCTTGCCCTGCGCGCCGGTCATGCCGAAAACGCCCTCGGTAATAAGCAGAATGGCGCCGCCTGTCTGCTGCGCCAGTTTAGTGGCACGTTCCAGTTGCTTTTCGCAGCTTTCCATGTCGTTATGCTGGTACACGAACCTTTTACCCATATGCAGGCGTACCCCGTCAATAATACAGGCGTGCGACTCGGCATCATACACGATCACATCATTACGGTCAACCAGCGCGTCGATGATAGACACCATGCCCTGGTAACCATAATTAAGCAAAAAGGCCGACTCCTTACCTACAAAAGTGGCAAGGTCATTCTCCAACTCCTCATGGTGGCGGGTATTGCCCGACATCATGCGGGCGCCCATAGGGTAGGCCATACCATAATCTGCGGCGGCTTGCGCGTCGGCGGCCCTTACTTCGGGATGGTTGGCAAGGCCCAGGTAGTTGTTTAAGCTCCATACCAGGTGTTCTTTGCCGTTAAATTGCATGTGCGGCGCTATTTCGCCTTCCAGTTTTGGGAACGAGAAGTAACCGTGCGACCACTTTTGATGCTGGCCTATCGGCCCGCCCATGTTATTATTTATCTTATCAAACAGATCCAATGTGTGTCTTTTTTATTTTAATTTACAAAATAACCATTAGAATCAAGAGTTAAGAAGCAAGAATTAGGATTTAGGTGCTGTCTCTTTACTCCGCTTCTTTATTGTTAACTAAAAAGCCCTTGTATAGTTTACAAAGGCTTTTCTTTTTCTATTGATGATTCATTCTTGAATCTTGATTCTTGTCTCTTATGTCTGCAGCTTAATCTACATTATCATGCAGGAACGAATTGTTGTTCCTTATTTCGGTTTTGCCTTCATCATCCGGTAAAAGCGAGAACCTTGATACCTGGCTTTCGTCAGACGCGGGAGTTTGCTGTAAAGCGATCTCCTTGCGCTTGTAGGCAGGCACGTTTTCCATTTCCTGTAAGTTACCCGAGCGCATTTTCATGCTCAGGTCCTTCAGGCGCATGATACGCTCGCGCGATATACGCAGCTGCTCTTCCATCGATGCCTGTGTTTTATCATCATCCGCGCCAACAATAGGTTCAGGTTCCGGCTCGGGTTCAGGCTCCTGGATTGGTGCGGCTTCTTCAAACTGCATCTCTTCCGAAAGCTTGAAGGTGAAACCAGCTGTCTCATTTTCGTCACAAGGGGTTTCCTCGGGTTGTTCAGGGGTAAGGTCGTACTTAATTACGCCCTCAGTTTCTGTTGGCGCTGTTGAGCGGGCAAACAGGTCGAATAAACCGGTTTGTTTAGGCTCGTCTTTTTCTTTTATGTAAGGGCCGGCAGGGGCATCGGTTTTAACCGGGGTAATAAATTCATTTATTGGTCTAACGGTTGGTTCGCTTTCGGGCATCAGCATAGATACTATCTTTTTGCTGCTGTTCTCTTTCTCGCGCTCGTCCTTAGTTTGGAAACCTGTGGCTATTATCGTTACCGATAATTTATCGCCTAATGCTTCATCTTTACAGTTACCCCATATCAGGTCGGCGGCAAGGCCGGCTTCTTCCTGTATATAATCGGTGATGATGCTTACTTCATCCATGGTCACCTCTTTATCGCCCGAACTGATGTTCAGCAATATGTAGCGTGCGCCTTCTATCTCGTTATCTTTTAATAGTGGCGATGCTAATGCACCTTCCACCGCTTTTAAAGCGCGGTTTTCGCCTTCGGCAGAGCAGCTGCCCATGATGGATACGCCGCTGTCCTTCATCACGGTGCGCACATCCTTAAAGTCGACGTTGATATAGCCGGGCAGGGTGATGATCTCGGCAATGCCTTTAGCGGCAGTGGTCAAAATGTTATCAGCCTGCGCAAATGCCGAACTCATGGTAAGGTTGCCAAATATTTGGCGAAGCCTGTCGTTTGATATTACCAGGAACGAATCGACATATTTTTTCAACTCTTCCATACCCTCTTCGGCCTGCATTTTACGGCGTTTGCCTTCGAAAGAGAATGGGGTGGTGATGATACCAACAGTCAATATATCCAGCTCGCGTGCGGCTTTGGCTATTATCGGGCTTGCGCCTGTGCCGGTACCGCCACCCATACCTGCTGTAATGAACAGCATTTTGGTATTCGGGCCAAGCATTTCTTTTATATCGTCTATGTTTTCGATGGCCGAGTTTTTACCAACTTCGGGGATAGAGCCTGCGCCCATACCTTCAGTTAAACTGGCACCCAATTGTACTTTATTAGGGATGGGGCTAAGCTCCAGCGCCTGTGCATCGGTGTTACAAATTATAAAATCGACACCGGTGATGCCTTGCCTGTACATGTGGTTCACAGCGTTGCCACCACCGCCGCCAACACCAATAACTTTGATGATGGACGACTTTTCTTTTAACATCTCAAACTGCATATCCTTTGTTTTCAGTGTAATATGATGTGACGATCAGTTACATTTCTCTATTGTAATATTATGACATTTTCAACATAGTTTTTCCACAATTGTCAATATGTGGAAAAGTCGTTATTTGTGAATAATTACTTCAAAAAGTCCTCATCCGTGATGTCATCCTTAATAAACTTTTTGCCGCTTTCCAATATTTTGGTCAGCAAACCATACTTCTTATCTTCAGTATATTTTACTTTAGCGGGCTTGGTTTCGGTGGCAGTGGTAGTGGTCACCGTAACGTTATTGTATTCCATTTTTTGGATACCTTTTATCAGCAGGCCTATACCTGTAGCAAAGGTTGGGCTTTGTAGTTCTTCGTAAGTGCCTTTTGGCAATACTTCGTTCTTGGCCAAATGCTCGTTAGGGTAGCCCACGCGGCAATCAAGGCCGGTTACATATTCAACCAGTTGTGGCAGGTGTTTAAGCTGCGCGCCGCCGCCGGTTATCACGATGCCTGCTATCAGTTTTTTCTCGTAGCCCGATGATTTTATCTCGTAGTAAACATGCTCTACAATCTCTTCCATACGGGCCTGTATCACGTAAGCCAGGTTTTTAACCGATATCTCTTTTGGTTCGCGACCGCGTAAGCCGGGTACACAAACTATTTCGTTCTCTTTGTTCTCATCAGCCAGCGCCGAGCCGAAACGCACTTTTAGTTGCTCCGCTATGTTGCGCATTACCGAGCAGCCTTCGCGTATATCTTCAGTAATACTGTTACCGCCAAATGGAATAACGGCAGTATGGCGTATAATGCCTTCCTGGAAGATGGCCACATCGGTAGTGCCACCGCCAATATCAACCAACACTACACCGGCTTCTTTTTCCTCGTCGCTTAATAC
>JBDSIC010000180.1:0-3679 GCA_039918195.1 Mucilaginibacter sp. | reverse complement strand
GGCAGCCTATGGCCCCGGGTACTTTACAATACAATCATATTTTTATGAGAGCTTTTATTTATTCACTAAAAGTTTGGAAAACCAGTATATTTGTATCTCCTCTCCTCATCGTATTCATAACCAAACTGCAGGTTGATCTTCGCATTGATGAGGCTAATTCTATGTTCGTGGGAGGGATTATTTTAGGTTTTCTATTTTCTATTCCAAGCTTCATGCTGCTGTGGATAGCCACTTACCTGGTTACGCATACACATCTTAAATGGGGTAATAAAAAAACCCTGCTGTCCTTTCTTAGTGTGGCGCTTGTGTTACTGGCGTTTTCGTTATATGGCAGGCTCCGGGGCTTGCCGCGTGGTGAAGCCTGCCTTATCGCCGTCTATTCAATAGTAGCCGTTACAAGCATATGGCTTTATAAGCTAAAATTGGGTCGCACCAAAAAACATCTGTAAAAAGCAGGCCGTTTAAAAATACCTATTACCGCTTATTATCCATTGAATATTAGGTATTTAATCAGTATAATTGTTGGGTATAGGGCTATTTAAAGGCGCTTTTTTCCCGCTTAAGCCTATACAATAATAATACTTGCAAATATTGCTTTACCGTTAAATATTCGCTCATTGACACCAGCCGATAACCCATTACAAACAGATTCAGTGGCGTGCAAACTTTGCAACGGGCATGGGGCTACACACCTAAAGCACCATCTTAGTTTCACCGCGCAGGTACAGGAATTTTTTACCAATATATTTAATACCGACAGTTGGCCCGCTCGCTGGCACTGCGGCACGTGGACAGATTTCCACGGCTGGTTATACATCCTGTCGGACATTGGCATCTGGGCGGCTTATTTTGCCATCCCATTACTAATAATAAGGATATTAATTAAGCGGAAGAATATCCCTTTCTATAAAATATTTGGCCTTTTTGTGGCGTTCATCCTGCTATGCGGTTTAACCCACCTGTTTGATGCGATCACTTTTTGGTGGCCGGCTTACCGCTTAAATGCCTTGCTGCGTTTTGCTACCGCTGTGGTATCTGTTACTACAGTTTATGCTTTATACAAAGTGCTTCCCATGGTGTTTCAGCTACGATCAGTAACCGAGCTGGAAGAAGAAATTGAAAAACGCCGCGTTATTGAAGAAAAACTGGCGGCAAGTGAATTTTTGTTATCCGAAGCAGGGCGCATAGGCCGCGTGGGCGGTTGGGAATATGACATTGCGGCCAACAAAAGCACATGGTCTAAAACCATTTATGATATTTATGAGATACCTTATGATTACCCGATAGACAACGGCAACGCCTTGGATTTCTTTAAAGAACCTTACCATGAAGCTATGACGGGTGCCATACACCAGGCACTTGCCGACGGTAAGCGCTGGGACCTTGAACTGGTATTAACCACCGCCAATGGTACGCTTATCTGGATACGCTCGATAGGCGAGCCTTATTATGATGCTGAGGGCAAAATGATAAAACTGCGTGGCGTATGCCTGGATATCGACCAGTATAAATCAAACGAGCTGGCGCTTAACCGGTCGCTTGAAATGATCACCCAAAACAACCAGCAGCTTAAAAACTTTACGCATATTTTATCGCATAACATCCGCAATCACGCCAGCAATATCTCGCTAATATCTTCACTTATTGATACCGATACGCTGGATGAGGACAACGCGGACATCATCGGCAAAATAAAAAATATTTCTGCCGGCCTTAATACCACGCTTGACGACCTGGCCGAAGCCATCAAAATAAAAGAGAATGTGATAGCCCCGGAAAAATTAAGTTTTACTGAGGTGACTAATCATGTACTGGAGATCCTCGAATCCGTTATTAACATCAACGGCGCCGAAATTAAAATTGAGTTCGATATAGATACAGTTAATTTCCCGGCGATCTATCTCGAAAGCATTATCATGAACTTGCTGACAAACGCACTCAAATACAGTAAGCCTGCCGAAAGCCCGGTTATCCGGTTAAGCACCCGCAAAGACGAGCAGGGCCGTACCGTGCTGGAATGCCGCGACAACGGCATGGGTATAGATTTGGCTCTGCATGGCAAAAAAATATTTGGCCTTTATAAAACGTTCCACGAGCGTAAGGACGCGCGGGGCGTTGGCCTGTTCCTGGTGAAAACTCAAATAGAATCGCAGGGGGGCTATATCATAGTTGAAAGTAAGCCCGGTGTAGGGTCAACATTTAAAATAATCTTTAATGAAAAGAATTAATATAGCTTGCGTTATTGACGATGATGAAATTTATACGTTCGCCGTTAAACGCATTATAGCACATGCTAAGTTTGCCGAAAAAACATTGTTCTTTCATAACGGGCAGGTTGCTTTGGATTTTTTTGTTGAGTATATAAAGCAAACCGAACTGCTGCCCGATGTGATATTGCTTGATATCAATATGCCCGTGCTGGATGGCTGGCAGTTTATGGATGCATTTGCCGCGCTGATGCCTGAAATTAAGAAAAAAATAACCGTGTATATCGTCAGTTCATCTATAGCCGAGGAAGATTACAACCGGGCCAAATCTTTTGAAGCCGTATCTGATTTTATTGTTAAACCCATCACGGTTGGAAAACTGCAGGACATTTTATTGCAGATAAATGAAGTGCAATAGGCTGTAATATTCTGCATTTAAATAATTGGATTAACTTTGCTGGCTGATGAGCAGAGGTCCAAAAAAAAGTAAGTTTTTCGAGAACGTAGCCATAATTGATATTGCCGAAGAAGGTAAAGGCGTAGGCAAGGCCGATGACTTTGTGCTGTTTGTTGATAAGGCCGTGCCCGGCGATATTGCCGACGTGGAGGTTTTCCGTAGCAAAAAGAATTTTGGCGAGGGCCGTATCACCAGGCTAATACAACCGTCGGAACACCGGGTACAAGCCTTTTGCGAACACTTTGGCACCTGCGGCGGCTGCAAATGGCAGCACATGACCTATACCGCCCAACTTAAATTTAAGCAAAAAGCCGTTGCCGACGCGCTTAGTCGTTTAGCAAAAATAGATGTCAGCGGCATCCTGCCCATCATCCCCTCGCCTGCCGACAGGTATTACCGGATTAAGTTAGAATACACTTTTAGCAACAAACGCTGGCTTTACGACGGCGAGAACCGTGACGACGAACGCCTGAATATGAACGCCCTGGGTTTTCATATCCCCGGCCGTTTTGATAAGATACTGAATGTTAACCATTGCTATTTGCAGGCCGAGCCATCCAATACGCTGCGCAACAGCATTCGGGATTTTGTACTTGAGCATGGGTACAGTTTTTACGACCTGAAACAGCATAACGGCGCATTGCGCAACCTGATTGTGCGCACCTCATCAACCGGCGAAGTAATGGTGGTGGTGGTTTTCGCTTACCCCGGCGAGGATGAAGTAAACAAGCTGATGAATTTTATCGACGCGGAGTTTCCGCAGATCACCTCGCTGCTGTACATCATCAACCAAAAAAAGAACGATACCATTTTTGACCAGGACATACACGCCTTTAAAGGCCCTGAATATATTTACGAGGAAATGCCCTCGCCGCATGGCGTGATAAAGTTCCGCATCGGGCCAAAATCATTTTACCAAACCAACTCGATACAGGCACTAAAACTATACGAGATAACCCGCGACTTTGCCGGCTTTACCGGCGACGAACTGGTTTACGACCTTTATACCGGTGCT
>JBDSIC010000179.1:0-8772 GCA_039918195.1 Mucilaginibacter sp. | reverse complement strand
GTATTTACCTTGCCAGGCGGGTAGCCGAAGAATTACGCAAGATATTACCCAATAACACCATACTGCAGGGCGACCTGGATATTACCTTTTACCGCGACGATTTTCGCAGACGCGAATCGCAGCTGGTACCCAATCAAACAAAAATAGATTTTATTATAGAAGGCAAAAAAGTAGTGATGATGGACGACGTGCTGTGGACCGGCCGCACCATCCGCGCCGCTATGGATGCCATGCTGGCCTTTGGCCGCCCCGAAAAGATAGAATTGCTTACGCTGGTTGACCGCCGCTATTCGCGCCACATACCGGTAGCAGCTGATTATGTGGGCATAGAAGTGGACTCGATAGCATCGCAAAGGGTAGTGGTAAGCTGGAAGGAAACGGATGGCGAGGATAAGATAGTGTTGTTATCGGAAGTGAAGTGATGGAATAAATAAAAGTGTCATTGCGAGGAACGAAGCAGTCTCTGAACTATTCAGGCGGATTTGCTTAAAGAGATTGCTTCGTTCCTCGCAATGACGCACGGAAAAATGTAAAAATTCGAAATCGAAAATTCGACATTCGAAATATAAAAAATATGGCAGGACTAAGCACAAGGCATCTCTTAGGAATTAAGGACCTGAACCGGGACGATATCGAACTGATATTCGAGACGGCGGATACCTTTAAATCGGTTTTGAACAGGCCGATAAAGAAAGTGCCATCCCTGCGCGATGTAACCATTGCTAATATTTTCTTTGAAAATTCAACCCGTACACGCCTGTCATTCGAACTTGCCGAAAAAAGGCTTTCGGCGGATGTGATCAACTTCGCTGCTTCATCGTCGTCAGTAAGCAAGGGCGAAACCTTGATAGATACCGTGAACAACATACTGGCCATGAAGGTAGATATGGTGGTTATGCGCCATCCTTATGCCGGCGCAGGTATCTTCCTGTCAAAACATGTAAAGGCACAGATAGTGAATGCCGGCGACGGCGCGCACGAGCACCCTACGCAAGCCCTGCTTGATGCTTTCTCGATACGAGAAAAGTTTGGCGATGTAGCAGGCAAAAAGGTGGTTATCGTGGGGGATATACTACATTCACGCGTAGCGCTGTCAAATATACTATGCCTTAAACAACTGGGCGCCGAAGTAATGGTTTGCGGGCCTACAACGCTAATACCCAAATTTATTGGCAGCCTGGGTGTAAAGGTCGAGAACAACCTGGTAAAAGCCCTTAACTGGTGCGATGTAGCCAATATGCTGCGCATACAGCTGGAACGCCAGGACATCAAATACTTCCCATCGCTGCGCGAATATACCATGCTATACGGCCTTAACAAGCAAATACTGGACAGCCTTGACAAAGAAATAATGGTGATGCACCCCGGCCCTATAAACCGTGGTGTCGAAATAACCAGCGACGTAGCCGACAGCAAACAATCTGTAATATTAGAGCAGGTGGAGAACGGCGTAGCCATACGCATGGCGGTGCTGTATCTGCTTGCAGGGCAGGCACCATGAGTCTGAACCAGAATTTATATAATTTTAGAATTTTCAGAATGACAGAGCATATTTACTCTTCTGTAATTCTGATTTAGATAACTTTCTCCACCGTCTGCATACCACTCGACAACGCAGCCTCTACTGTACCCATAGCAGGTCCATCATATAAATACTCCCCGGCAAAATACAGGGTATCCTCAACAGGCTTTATTAATAATTTGCGCGCAGCAGGGCTTTCAATCGTGTCATAAGCATATGAGCCGCGGGTAAATGGCTCGGCGGTCCAGTTGGCAACGTGCCAGGCAATCAGTTTAACTTTTAAGTCGTCAACGCCCATCTTAAATACATTACTTAATGAGATAAGCGACAATGTTAAAATTTCATCGGGCGACAGGTCCTTTTTATCATAAGCTGCAGGCCCGCCAAGCCAGCCGGTGAGTAAGGGGCTATGCTGCGGCACCTGTGTCCACCAAGTTGGTATCGCTTCTTCGGTAAACAAAAAGCCCATGTTTTTCAGGCTATGGCCTGCTGCTTTTTCCATCTCTTTGCTTTCCCAAAAAGGTTTGTCAAACTCCAATAGTACCTTTATGATCGCGCCAAACCCCATCTTGCCTATCGCGTCCTGTTGTTCAGTTATAGCCGGGTGGAAACCCACCGCGCCCTGCTCATTCTTGTCGGCCTGCAAAACTCCTAAAGGCAAGGCGATGATCAGCTTGTTCGCTTCGTAAATAGTATCGTCTGTAGTAGTCACTTTTACATCATCTTTTTTCCAAAGGATGTCTTTAACTATGGCATTTAAAATAATTTCGTTCCCGGCGGCTTTGCAAACACCGGCCAGGTATTTTATTAAGGCACAATAGCCATTGTTGATACGGTGCTGTGCATCCTCATCTTCGTTTTGCCACTCGTTACACAAGGCAAAGGCACTGGCTTTGCGCGGGTCGGCGGTGTCATAGCCGGATACATAGTTCCAAACATTTTCTCTTAATTTCGTATATTTTTCTTCGGGGAATTGCAGTCGGACAAAATCGTTGACAGGCATATCCTCTTTCAATTCCTTCAGCTTTTTAAGCATCAGGTCCCAGCCTTCTGCAAATTGTTCGCTTTGTTTAAAACTGCCGTTGCTGTATTCCCACATTCCCCCGCCGGCAGGCTTGTAGGCTATTCGGGCCTCCTTTAAAAGAGCAAGTGTTATAGGCAGGTTACCGTGTACAAACTCGGCACCCAGTTCGGCATGTTTAAAAAAAAGTTCATTGCTTAAAGTATGGATACGGCCGCCGGTATGATTGCGGGCTTCGAGGACGGTTACCTTTTTGCCGGCTTTAGTGAGCTGATAAGCCGCCATTAACCCCGCTGCTCCGGCACCAATAATGAGTACTTCAGTCTTTTTCATCCTATGAATGCAAGGTAGGGTTTGGATTTCGGATTCCGGATTGTCGCTTTTGGATTTTAGTGCTTGTGATATAAAAATTACAAAACCTGAATTCAGCAAACTGGCTTAATCTTTGCATCCATCAGCATAAACACCCATTATGCCTGAAGGCCCGTCACTCATCATTGTAAAAGAAAACCTGCAGCGCTTTATACACAAACGTGTTATGGCTGCCGATGGCTATACCAAAGCCCTCGACCCCCAAATACTGGAGGGCAAAACCTTGCAGGATATTAAAACCTGGGGCAAGCACCTGCTGCTATGCTTTAGCGGCTTTACGGTGCGGGTACATTTTATGCTGTTCGGCTCGTATAAAATTGACGAACGCGGCAAAAATAACGCCGTGCTGCAAATGGAATTCACCAATGGCATGCTGTATTTTTATGTGACTAAAATTGAACTGATAGAAAAACCGCTGGAAGAAGTATACGATTGGCAGGCCGACATTATGAACGACAACTGGGACAGCAAAAAGGCCATCCGGAAAATAAAAGACAAACCCGAACGGCTGATATGCGACGTGTTGATGGACCAAAAGATATTTTCGGGTGTTGGCAACATTATAAAAAATGAGGCGCTGTTCCGTACCAAAATACACCCGGAAAGCAAGGCCGGTGAAATACCGCCAAAAAAGCTTGGCGAACTAATAAAGGAAGTAGTAAAATACAGCTTCGAGTTTTTAGAGCAGCGCAAGCAGGGCACGCTCAGCAAAAACTGGCAGGCCTATGAGCAGGAGGAATGTCCGCGCAACCATATCCCGCTGCATAAAGTAGAATTAGGGAAAACTAAGCGCTGGTGTTATTATTGCGATAAGTGCCAGAAGAAGTATTTGGCTCACCTAATCCGATAGCTATCGGATCCTCTCCAAAGGAGAGGACTTGAAGATAACTCTCTCTCCTTTAGAGAGGCCGGGGTGAGGCTTACTCCACCTCTAATATCTCAGCAATATCATCATAGCCCTTTTCGCGGGCCAGGTCGGCGGGGAGTTTGCCGCCTTCCATACGCGTATTTACTTCGGCACCGTGTTCAAGCAATAGTATCAGCAACTCTACATTGCCATTTTGCGCGGCCGAATGCAGGGGCGTTACACCCGCCTGCTGTTTTATGTTCACGTCAGCGCCGTTCTCTATTAAAAGGGTGGCTATATTGGTAAAATTGCCCGCAGCGGCCGAGTGGAGCGGGAAGACATTAAAGCCATTATTTGAAGGCAGGTTTATTTCAGCGCCCTTTGAAACAAGGTAACGCGCCACCTCGTACTGCCCGAAATAGCTGGCCAATCCCAGCGGGGTAAAGCCGTCTTCGGCATGGTAATCGGTAGCTTCGGGGTGGGTGGTTAACAACTGTGTCAGCACATCAAGTTTACCGGTAGCGGCGGCCTCAAAAAGATTTATATCGTCAACAAATTTAAACAGCAGCGCGGTAACCTCGGGGCGTTTATAATAACAGGACAACATTAACGGCGAAACATTATGACTGGTACGGGTTTTTGCCAACGCGGGATTGGCTGAGAGTAAGTCATTTATACCATTGAGGTCGGCATCGGCAATGTATTGTTCCAGTTTGTCTGCGCTCATATAATTTCAATATTACTAAAAAATTAAAAAATGATACCAAATAACTTGTTAACTATTTAACTTTATATTTGAACATTAATACTGATATTGCAGGATGCCGCCAAAAGGAAACCAGTTCAGATCAAATGCTTTAAAGGACGAAAATCAACCGCGCCAGTCATCAACAAAAGGTGAAAGAGAGCGTCCGATAAAGGCCCGGGTGGAAAGATTACCCACTTTTAATTTAAAAAATGGGCGTATCATAAAGGTAGCCGGCTTGTTTTTCCTTATCCTTTCGGTATTCTTTCTAACCGCATTTACTTCGTACCTGTTTACGTGGCAGGAAGATCAAAGTTACGTATCAGACGCCAACGGCGGCTGGGGCAATCTTTTTAAAACTACCCAGGAACTCGCCCTGAAAGATATCAACCCGGTTGTGGATAACTGGCTTGGCAAATTTGGCGCGCTGCTGTCGCACCAGTTTATTTTCGAGTGGTTTGGCATAGCGTCGTTCCTATTTGTATTTATATTTTTTGTGATGGGCTACAGGCTGTTGTTTAAAGTAAGGCTGTTCTCCATCAGCAAAACTATTGCCTACACGCTTTTTTGCATCGTGTTCCTTTCGGTAGCGTTTGGCTTTTTTCACTCTTTTATTTTAGATACGCCACACTTTTTGGAAGGCGAATTTGGTTACTGGAGTAACCGCCTGCTGGATGCACAGGTGGGGCAAACAGGAGTTGCGGGTATCCTGGTGTTTGCAGGGTTAACCGTATTGATAATAGCTTACAACATTGACTTTAAACTGCCGCAGCGCGAAAAAATGCTTGCGCCTGATTTTGTACCCAATGTAAGCCCCGAGCCTGTTGATCTGCTGGATGAAGAACCATCGTTGCCGGTAGAGTGGCCAAAGGGTAACAATACCATAAAGGATAAACTGGCCGGTAACGTAGTAAAACCCGAGCCGCTTAAACAGCAGCCCATGGTGCAGAACCCGGTTTTTCACGAGCCGGTGGTGTTAACGCCTGATAATTCGGCAAGGCACGAGCCTGAAGCCGATGATGAAATACCCTTAACGGTTGAAACGGCCCGCCCCACGGCGGTACTGAATATAGAAAAGTCTGATGCAGACAAAGCAAATGACCTGGTGGAGCAATTTGGTATGTACGACCCTAAGCTCGACCTGGCATCGTACCAATATCCGCCGCTTGACCTGCTCGAAAATTACGGTTCAAACAAGATCAGCGTAAACTCCGAAGAACTGGAGGCCAACAAGAATAAAATTGTTGAAACACTGAACCATTATAATATCGAGATAGATAAAATAAAGGCGACCATAGGCCCCACAGTTACCTTGTACGAAATTATACCCGCGCCGGGCGTGCGTATATCCAAAATAAAGAATTTAGAGGATGATATAGCCCTTAGTTTAGCTGCTTTAGGTATTCGTATCATAGCGCCAATGCCGGGTAAGGGAACGATAGGTATCGAAGTGCCTAACCAGCACCCCGAAATGGTATCCATGCGCTCGGTTTTAGCGACAGAGAAATTCCAGACTACCACCATGGACCTGCCCATCGCTTTAGGTAAAACCATTTCTAACGAAGTATTTATTGCCGATTTGGCCAAGATGCCCCACTTGCTGGTTGCCGGTGCTACCGGGCAGGGTAAGTCGGTAGGTATAAACGCCATTTTGGTATCGCTGCTTTATAAACGCCACCCTGCTGAATTGAAATTTGTTTTGGTTGACCCTAAAAAGGTGGAGCTGACCTTGTTCCGCAAGATAGAGCGCCACTTTTTGGCCAAGCTGCCGGGCGAAGCTGATGCCATAATCACTGATACCAAGAAAGTGATCAACACGCTGAACTCTCTTTGCATAGAGATGGATCAGCGTTATGATCTGCTGAAGGATGCCCAGGTGCGTAACCTGAAGGAATACAACGTAAAATTTGTAAACCGTAAGATACCTAACCCGGAGAAACACCGCTTTTTACCATTCATCGTACTGATAGTAGACGAGTTTGCCGACCTGATGATGACTGCCGGTAAAGAGGTGGAGGTGCCTATTGCCCGCTTGGCGCAGCTGGCCCGTGCGGTGGGTATTCACCTGGTTATTGCTACGCAAAGGCCGTCGGTGAATATCATTACAGGTACTATAAAGGCCAACTTCCCGGCAAGGCTTGCCTTCAGGGTACTGTCGAAGATAGATTCGCGTACCATATTGGATGCAGGCGGTGCCGATCAGCTGATTGGTCGCGGGGATATGCTGCTATCTACCGGTAGCGACCTGATACGTATACAATGCGCGTTTGTGGATACCCCCGAGGTAGAAAAGATATCCGATTTTATTGGGAACCAAAGGGGTTACCCCGAAGCACATATGCTGCCTGAATATGCCGGCGACGGCGAAGAAGGCGGCGCATCCAAAGATTTTGACCCCGACGACCGCGACCCAATGTTTGAAGACGCGGCACGCCTGATCGTGCTGCACCAGCAAGGCTCAACCTCGCTGATACAGCGCAAGCTAAAATTAGGCTATAACCGTGCCGGCCGAATCATCGATCAACTGGAGGCCGCAGGCATAGTCGGCGCGTTTGAAGGCAGTAAAGCCCGCGACGTGCTATACCCGGATGAATATAGTTTGGAGCGGCATTTAGAGAGTTTGAACAAAAAAGGGGATTAATCCCTATAAACCTCCTTCACCATCCGGCGGAATAGCTTTTTTAAGCCCTCTCCTTTGGAGAGGGTTGGGTGAGGCATTAAACCTATCACCGCCAAACCACTCTAAATAAAACCCCCGCAACAATTGAACACTTTAAGGGTTAATACAACTAAGAATATTTTTATGAAAAAGTTAATTATATATATCCTGTTGCTAACAGGTACCACTTTTAATACCTATGCCCAAAAGGATAAGGATGCCAAAATTATTTTGGGCGAGCTAAGCAAAAAATACCGCTCGTATACTTCTATAAAAACCGATTTTTCGCTTACTATTGATAACAAGCAGGCCGGGGTTATACAAACCCAAAACGGTACGGTGATATCAAAAACGAAAGGCAATAAGTTCAGGATAAGCCTCTATGACCCGATAAGCAAAGCCAAGTCGGTTATAGACCACGAGATAATCAGCGATGGCAAAACCCAATGGACCTACCTTGTTGGCGATAAAGAAGTACAGGTAAATGATGCAGGTGAAGGCGACAATGCCTTTAACCCGGCGCAGATATTTACTATCTACGAAAAGGGATATAAATACCTGTACACAGGCACGCAAAAAACCGGCGGCAAAATATACCAGGTGATCGACTTAACGCCCGAAGCCGAAAAATCACAGTTTTTTAAAATAAGACTGACGATTGACAAGGCCAAAAAACAGATATACAATGTGCTGGTGTTTGACCGTAACGGCAGCAAATATAACTACACGCTAAAAACCGTAACCCCTAATGTACCGGTAGCCGATGCTTATTTTACTTTCGACGCTAAAAAAAACCCGGGTGTTGAGGTGGTGGATCTGAGGTAGGTGTTTAAAGATTAGTGATTAGTTTTTGCCTCCGTTGCAGGTGTCTTCACCTGCAACTTTTTATGCGCTTGGTGAGGGCACCAATTACGGGTGGTTAAAAGTGAACAGTATCAATTATCTTTATCCAATCCTTCCCACTCATCATATTATTTATTAAATTTGAGCATGTCTCAAATCTTATATCTCAAATCTAAATAGTGTTACCTCTAACTACCCATACACTCGAAAAATTGGAATTGCTGTTAAAAACGGGCGGTTACAGGGTGCGATATGAGAAGGGGAACTTTAAAACCGGGGCATGCCTGCTGCAAAACAGCAAGGTAATTGTAGTTAACAGATTTTCGAATACCGAGAGCAGGATACAGGCATTGATTGAACTTACACATGAACTGGAAATAGACCACAGTCAGCTGGATGAGAAACAAATAGTATTTTTACATCAACTCAAACAAACCAACCTGCAGCTGTGACCATTACTTTTTTAGGAACCGGAACCTCGCAGGGCGTACCTGTTATTGCCTGCAACTGCGAGGTATGCACCTCTGCCGACCATAATGATAAGCGGCTGCGTACCTCTATACTGATTGAGGCCGAAGGTAAGAACATCGTTATAGATTCAGGGCCCGATTTCCGCTACCAGATGCTGCGCGCCAAAGTGCAGCATTTAGATGCCATTGTGTTTACCCACGAGCATAAGGACCATGTTGCCGGGCTGGATGACGTGCGGGCCTTTAACTACAAGCAGCAGGAAGCGATGGACATATACGCCGTAGAGCGCGTG
>JBDSIC010000178.1:0-4756 GCA_039918195.1 Mucilaginibacter sp. | reverse complement strand
CCGCGGCTGTATGCCTATTAATACCGAGCCGGAAAAGTCATTATGATTTTCAATTAACTGACGACATAAACGCTGTATGGTTATTTGGAATTTTTGTCCGTCGAGCAGTGTCAGGTTAAGCATCGTTGGGTTGGATTTGGGCAAAGGTAGTAATTTTAGTGATTAGTTGAAATTTTAGTGAATTTCATTTGTATTCTCACGCCGGTCAATGATCTGATACACCCCAATTTTTTCTAATAAAAAAGGCCCTGTTTGTTTTATCAAACAGGGCCTTGTAATATGATTGGAAAGCTTATTTAGCTTCTTCTTCAGATTTTTTAGCAGCAGTGGCTTTTTTAGCCTTGCTTTCAGCACCTTCCATTTGTTCTTTCAACTGTGCAAGAACGCTAAGGTCGCCTAAAGTTGATTTTTCAACCGAATCTTTCACTTTCTTCACAGCGTTGCTGGCAGATTTAGCTTCTTTCTTACGGTTTTCAAAATCCTGAACCCTTGCTTCGGCACGTTGCTCTTCCCAAATGCGTGAGTGAGAGATAACGATACGTTTGTTGTCTTTACCAAACTCAATGATCCTGAATTCGGCAGTTTCTTCAGCTTTAAGGCTGTTTCCGTCTTCTTTAACCAGGTGTTTGGTTGGCGCGAAGCCTTCAACACCGTAAGGTAATGCAACAATAGCACCTTTATCTGTTACTTTTAACACGGTACCTTCATGTACCGAATCAATAGTGAAGATGGTTTCGAAAGTATCCCATGGGTTTTCTTCCAGTTGTTTGTGACCTAAGCTAAGCTTGCGGTTTTCAACATCCAGTTCTAAAACAACCACGTCTAATTTCTCACCTACTTTGGTGAATTCGTTAGGGTGATTTACTTTTTTAGACCAAGAAAGGTCAGAGATGTGGATCAAGCCATCGATGCCGTCTTCCAGTTCAACAAACACACCAAAGTTGGTCATGTTTTTAACTGTAGCTACGTGTTGTGTGCCAACAGCGTAACGACCGGCAGCATTTTGCCATGGATCCGGCGTTAATTGCTTAATGCCTAATGACATTTTGCGCTCTTCGCGATCTAAGGTTAATACTTGTGCTTCTATCTCGTCGCCTACTTTCAGGAATTCCTGAGGGTTGCGCAGGTTTTGTGACCATGACATTTCTGATACATGTATCAAACCTTCAACACCAGGGGTGATCTCAAGGAATGCGCCGTAATCAGCAACTGTTACAATTTTACCTTTAACCTGTGTACCTATCTGGATGTTCTCATCAAGATTTTGCCAAGGGTGCGGGGTTAATTGTTTTAAGCCAAGGGCAATACGTTTTTTCTCGTCATCAAAGTCAAGTACAACCACGTTGATCTTCTGATCAAGTGCCAATACTTCACGCGGATGCTCGATACGGCCCCATGATATATCAGTAATGTGCAGTAAGCCGTCAACACCACCAAGGTCAATAAATACACCAAAGTCGGTAATGTTTTTAACGGTACCTTCCAATACCTGTCCTTTTTCAAGGCGTGCAACAATTTCTGTTTTTTGGTTTTCCAAATCGTCTTCGATAAGCACTTTGTGCGATACCACAACGTTTTTAAACTCGTGGTTTATCTTAACAACTTTGAATTCCATTGTTTTGCCCACATAAATATCATAATCCCTGATAGGTTTGATATCAATTTGTGAACCTGGTAAAAAGGCTTCAACGCCCATTATATCAACAATTAAACCGCCTTTAGTTCTGCTCTTCACAAAACCGGTGATTATTTCGTCGTTATCTAAAGCTGAATTAATACGTTCCCATGATTGTTGTGTTTTTGCACGTTTGCGCGAAAGTACCAACTGACCGTTAGCGTCTTCCTGCGATTCAACAAATACTTCAACAGTGTCACCAACCTTAAGGTCAGGAGTGTCACGGAACTCAGAAACTGATACCAAACCGTCTGATTTAAATCCTACGTTTAATACCACATCTTTGCTGTTAACATTTACAACAGTACCGGTGATAATTTCGCCTTTGGTGATTGAACTGAAAGTTCCATCATACAATTTCTCTAATTTCTCACGGTCGCTATCGCTGTAGTTACCAAATTTTTTCTCGTCGGCATCCCAGTCAAAATCTGCGCTTGGGGTAGCTAATTGAGATTTGATCTCTTCAATAGAGATTGAATCAGCTTCTGATTCAATAGTTTCTTTTTCTGCCGTAACAGTAACTGTATCCAGTTCTGCCTCCTTGGCTTTTAATTCTTTTTCTGCTTCTTGTTTTTTTGCCATTAAATAATTTAACTCCTTTTCCCCAACAATAAATTGGGACTGCAAAGGTACGGATATAATTTACTAACCAAAAAATTTATTTAAGGTTAATTGCTGGTATTTAAGGCTTTTTTGTATATTTTATACGGTGAAGTTGATTGATGGAGTAGATTTAGTGAGTAGTATAACAACCTGATCAACTACTCAACTTCCTCTCTATCTCGTTGAACACCGACATAAAATCGGGCAGCACCCGGCGGCGATAAGCTAACAACACTTCGTCCATTGCTGCTTCCTGGGCGGGCGTAAACGGATCTTTCCAGACACGCATACATATCCGTTTAAGGGCGTAGGCTATTTGCTGGGTTTCGGTGTAGGTATGTAAGTAACGCTCTTCTTTAAATATATCAAAGAAATCAAAAAACACTTCAGGCTCTTTCATCCCGCTAAACTCTAAAAATTCGCGTATCACTATCTCATCGCATGAGCTTAGGTGCTCATAAAAATCATCGGCCGTTAATTTATGGGTGGTTAACAGCAAATTGTCTAAAATCAATTCAATAGCTATATGCCCTAAAAAGAAAGGTTTTACCGGCGAACCTTGTATGGCAGGCAATAATTCTACTTTCAGGTCGTGCGAGTGCTTCAGGAAAAACTCGGAAGAATGAAAGTAACGGTCTACCTCAAGGTGCTTGTTCCAGCCTTGTATAATGCTGTTTACATCGCTGTTGGTATGCTTTAGTTTTTCGGGGTGCAGCACCAGGTTCTTATCTGCGTTCTTTAAAAGATCAGGCAATACGGTGCCCAGCACAAAGTAGCAATTCGTGGTATCGTGGTCAAAGTAATAGTGCGAAAGAAAATTCATAGGTGGTTTTTGAATGATGCAATCAAACACAATCTACAAATATTTTATGAAATTGCCACAAGCCTGCACTAAAAAAATAGATTTTACCTTATTATTTTATCTTTGCAACCTTTGAATATTTGTACGATGAACTTTGTTGAAGAATTACGCTGGCGGGGTATGCTGCATGATATTATGCCCGGAACTGAAGAACTGCTTAATAAGGGTATGGCCTCGGGCTATATCGGGTTCGACCCTACTGCTGATTCGCTGCATGTAGGCCACCTTACCCAGATCATGACGCTGATACATTTTCAGCGTGCGGGCCATAAGCCTTACGCGCTGGTTGGCGGCGCTACCGGCATGGTAGGCGACCCGTCAGGTAAATCGGCCGAGCGTAATTTATTGTCAGAAGAAACATTGAACCATAACCTGGCCTGTGTACAAAAGCAGCTGGAACAGTTTTTAGATTTTAATACCGGTGCCAACAGCGCGCAAATGGTAAATAATTACGACTGGTTTAAGAGTTTTACTTTTCTTGATTTCATCCGCGATGTAGGCAAGCACATCACCGTAAACTACATGATGTCGAAAGACTCGGTAAAAAAGCGGCTTGAAGGCGAAACCGGTATGTCGTTCACTGAGTTTACCTACCAGTTGGTGCAGGGCTATGATTTTTATTATTTATGGAAACATCATAACTGTGTACTGCAAATGGGCGGCAGCGACCAATGGGGCAATATTGTTACCGGCACCGAGTTGGTGCGCCGCAAAGATGCCGGCGAAGCTTTTGCCTTAACCACCCAACTGATAAAGAAAGCAGATGGCACTAAATTCGGCAAAACAGAAAGCGGTGCGATTTGGCTTGATGCTGCCCGTACATCGCCATACCAGTTTTACCAGTTCTGGCTTAATACCAGCGATGCTGATGCCAAAAGCTACATCCGCATATTTACTTTGTTTGAAAAAGACGCTATTGAAGCCTTAGAAGCTGAGCAGGATGCCGCACCTCACCAGCGCGCGCTGCAAAAAGCATTGGCTAAAGATATCACCATACGTGTACACGGCGAACCTGAGTACGAAAAAGCCATTAAATCATCCGAGTTTTTATTCGGCAACATTGGTATCAAGTTTTTAAATGAGCTTAATGACAGCGAAGTACTTGGCTTGTTTGAAGGCGTACCTAATTATACCATTAGTAAAAATGCCTTACAACAAGGCATTAACGCTGCCGACCTATTAGCTGCCCATACATCTGTATTTGCCTCAAAGGGCGAAGCAAAGAAAATGATACAAGGTGGCGGGGTAGCTATTAACAAAAATAAAATCGCTACTGCTGATGATATTTTTAATTCCTCACATTTGATTAACAGTAAATACCTTGTGGCTCAAAAAGGAAAGAAAAATTACTTTTTGATAGTGGCTGAATAACATTTTTATAACATCATAAAAAAATAGAATAAAATTTGATTATCCGACAAAAGGTAATTATATTTGTATAAATGTCTGATATAATGAAAAAGGAAATCAAAAATGAACTCGCTGAGCCAATGGCTGCATACATGCCTGTAGTGCCATCATTTTATAGTTTATTGGGTGTTGCCAAGTCAGCAACGCCTACTAATGATTTTGATATAGTCAGGCTTGCACGCGAGGGCTTTCCAAAACGCACTTTG
>JBDSIC010000177.1:0-3897 GCA_039918195.1 Mucilaginibacter sp. | reverse complement strand
TTAAGGTACTCGTAACCTAACATCCTGAAGATATAATCGATAATAGACGTAGCGCTTTT
Organism: Mucilaginibacter sp.; assembly: GCA_039918195.1. Taxonomy (GTDB): domain Bacteria; phylum Bacteroidota; class Bacteroidia; order Sphingobacteriales; family Sphingobacteriaceae; genus Mucilaginibacter. The sequence goes on along the minus strand of JBDSIC010000177.1, from coordinate 3,838 downwards.
GATATTAGCGTGGCCCATTACCATACCGGCCGGCTCAAAGCGGGTAAAGGTAAATTTCTCTACATACTCTTCAAGCGGTACACCGTATTGTAAACCTACTGATACCGCGATGGCAAAGCAGTTCATCAATGAGCGGAAAGTTGCACCTTCTTTGTGCATATCCACAAATATCTCGCCTAAGGTACCGTCGCCGTATTCACCGGTACGTACAAACACGGTTTGACCGTCGATAGTAGCTTTTTGCGTGTAGCCGCGACGTTTAAACGGCAGGCTCTTCTTTTGTACCACGCGCGATAGCTGGCGCATGAAAGCGGTATCGTCTGATTTCTCGATGATGGCCATTGCTGCTTCCAATACCTGCTCGGCAGTAAGGTCGCTTAATCTTACGTTTGCTGCTTCGCCTAATACTTCTTCTACCGTTTCTAACTTTTCGTCGGCTTCCTCTTTCGCGTCTGACTTGGTAGACAGCGGCTGCGATAATTTACAACCGTCGCGGTAAAGCGCGTTGGCTTTTAAGCCTAATGCCCATGATAACTGGTAGCAATCTTTTATCTCATCAACCTTAGCCTCGTTTGGCAGGTTAATGGTTTTTGATATAGCGCCTGAAAGGAACGGCTGTGCCGCTGCCATCATTTTGATGTGGCCATGCGCGTGGATGTAACGCTCGCCCTTTGATCCGCATTTGTTGGCGCAATCAAAAATAGGGTAGTGCGCTTCTTTCAGGTATGGGGCGCCTTCAATGGTCATGGTACCGCAAATATACTCGTTAGCCTCGCTAATCTGTTTTTTGGTGAAGCCTAAAGCGCGCAGCAGGTTAAAGTCGTTCGCGTTGTATTGCTCGGCAGTAAAGCCAAGGCGTTTAAGCACGTCCTCGCCTAAGCTCCATACGTTAAATGCAAATGATATCTCGAAGGCAGAAACAACCCCTTTGTCCATTTTTTCCAGGTCGCTGTCGGTCAAGCCTTTTGCTTTTAAGCTCTCGAAGTTAATGTGCGGGGCACCTTTTAAAGTAGCTGCACCTTTGGCGTAATTAACAATGGCAGTAACCTCGTGCTCTTTGTAACCTAAGTTCTCAAGCGCCTCGGGCACGGCCTGGTTGATTATTTTAAAGTAACCGCCGCCTGATAATTTTTTAAATTTAACCAGCGCGAAGTCAGGCTCGATACCGGTAGTATCGCAGTCCATTACCAGGCCGATAGTGCCAGTTGGGGCAATAACGGTGGTTTGGGCATTGCGGTAGCCATATTTCTCGCCCATTTCAACAGCTTTATCCCACGCGTTGCAGGCAGCTGACAACAGGTAATCAGGGCAGTATTTTTGCTCGATGCCCGGAGGGTGTATTTCCAAGCCTTCGTAGTTTTCGGTAGAGTTGTAAGCCGCGTAGCGGTGGTTGCGCATTACACGCAGCATGTGCTCCCTGTTCGTATCAAATTCGCGGAATGTACCCAGCTCTTTAGCCAGTTCAGCTGAAGTAGCATAAGCTGTACCCGTCATGATAGCGGTAATAGCACCGCCTATAGCGCGTGATTTATCACTGTCGTAAGGTATGCCGTTCACCATTAATGCCGAGCCTAAGTTGGCATAGCCTAAACCTAAAGTACGGTAGTCATATGATAACTGTGCAACTTCCTTAGACGGGAACTGCGCCATCAATACAGATATTTCCAGTACAATGGTCCAGATACGGCAGGCGTGCTCAAAACCGGTTACATCAAAAACGCGGGTTTCTTTATTAAAGAAGTGCGCAAGGTTGATAGAAGCCAGGTTACAGGCAGTATTGTCCAGGAACATATATTCCGAGCAGGGGTTTGACGCGTTGATGCGGCCACCTTCGGGGCAGGTATGCCACTCGTTGATGGTGCTGTCGTACTGAACGCCCGGATCAGCGCATGCCCAGGCTGCAAAAGCAATATCATCCCATAATTTTTGAGACGAGATAGATTTAACAACTTGCCCTCTCATGCGGCCTACAAGGTCCCATGGTTTGCCTTCCTTAAGGGCGTGGAAAAAGCTGTTTGGTATACGTACCGAGTTATTTGAATTTTGGCCGGATACCGTGCGGTAAGCTTCGCCTTCATAGTCTGATGAGTAACCTGCGGCAATTAAAGCGGCAACTTTTTTCTCTTCTTCAACTTTCCAGTTTACAAAGCCTTCAATTTCGGGGTGGTCAAGGTCAAGGCAAACCATTTTGGCCGCGCGGCGTGTTGTACCGCCCGATTTGATGGCGCCGGCAGCGCGGTCGCCTATTTTAAGGAACGACATCAGGCCTGACGAGTACCCGCCGCCTGAAAGTTTTTCGTTCTCGCCGCGTATTTTAGAGAAGTTGGTACCAACTCCCGAACCATATTTAAATATGCGTGCCTCACGTACCCAAAGGTCCATGATGCCGCCTTCGTTCACCAGGTCATCATCAACAGATAAGATGAAGCAGGCATGCGGCTGCGGACGCTCGTAAGCCGATGTTGACTTGCTAAGTACTTCTGTAACAGGATCGACATAATAATGCCCCTGTGGCTTGCCTGTGATGCCGTAAGAGCTATGCAGGCCGGTATTGAACCATTGTGGCGAGTTTGGTGCTGCAAGCTGGCCGGTTATGGTGTAAACAATTTCATCATAAAATACATCAGCGTCCTTAGGGCTGGCAAAGTAACCGTAACGGGCACCCCATTCCTTCCAGCAGTTGGCCATACGGTGGGCAACCTGTTTTATGCTTTTTTCGGAGCCTGTTGTACCATCGGGCAGAGGAACACCTGCTTTACGAAAATATTTTTGAGCCAATATGTCTGTAGCCACCTGCGACCATGTTGCAGGAACCTCTACATCGTTCATTTCAAATACCGCGTCGCCCGAGGGGTTACGGATAACCGATGAACGTTTTTCGTAATTGAAAAGATCAAAAACGCTGATCCCTTCCTTGCTGAAGTACCTGTTAACTTTCAGCCCTTTACCGCCCGATGCGGCTGCCTTTTTTGAAATGTTTTTGCCCATAGCTCTAAATGTATTTTATGTCTTATTATGTCAGTTAAAAATATAAAGGGGTTTTTAACCAAATTTATCACCCTTTACGCCTCCAGCCAATTCAGAGTTTTCCACACACTGTGGAGTGTAAAGATTATCTACTACAATGTAAGCATTAAATAATTAGTTTACAACGATTTAACCTTGTGGAAAACTAAAAAATTAAAGTTTTTTGGGAATGAACGAGGGAATTTGACTATAGATTTATACCGCTTTTGAGTTTGAAAAAATCCTATTGCCGATTTAATAAATTGTTAAGGGCAGCAAATGCCAATGCTACACCTATATGCTCTAATTGTTAAAAAATTATTAACTCTATTTTTTTTATTATTAAATTGCCTATACAAAAGGTTTAAAAAAACTTAACGCTATGGCAATTGTAAAAATTTACTACGAATATTACTTCGGCAACCTTGACAACTTATTTGTAAAAGTTTACGCCGCCGGAATATATTAAACACAAAAAAAGCCGCATTTATTGCAGCTTTCCTTGTTGTTTTTTAAGGTCTTTTGGTATTAGTCAATAGTGCTAACCTTTAGCATATTGGTTTTACCTTGTGTAACAATAGGTACGGCAGCGGTATTAATAACCACATCGCCGGTTTGTATCAGCTTTTCGGTTTTTAACACGTTGTTCACATCACTTATTGTTTTATCGGTACTTTCTAACTTATCGTAAAAGAACGCCCTTACGCCCCAAACCAAACTTAACGAGTTAAGCAGCTGCCTGTTTGATGTAAAGATATAGGTGCTTGCCTTTGGCCTGTAGCTTGATATTTCAAAGGCCGTATAGCCCGACGTGGTCATGGCTACTATACCT
>JBDSIC010000176.1:0-8163 GCA_039918195.1 Mucilaginibacter sp. | reverse complement strand
ACCGTTTTGCCTGTGGCGCAGCGCTTAAAAGTGCCCGTTATTATTTTAAATATACAACCCTTAAAAGCCATTGACTACGCCCGGTTTAACACGTTAGGCGACAGGGGCAAAATGACCGGCGAATGGCTGGGGCATTGCCAGGCCTGCTCGGTGCCGGAAATAGCTTCGGTATTTAACCGTGCCAGTATAAAATATGAGTTTGTGTCGGGCTATATGGATGACCCCGAAGCCTGGACAGAAATTGAAGGCTGGATAGATGCCGCCCGGGTGGCAAGGGTAATGCGTAATAACCGCCTCGGCATACTGGGCCATTACTATAACGGTATGCTGGATGTGTATGCTGATATTACCAAACACTCGGTTGTTTTTGGCACCCACATGGAACTGGTGGAAATGTGCGAGGTGAAGAAGTACCGCGATGCGGTAACGGATAGCGAGATAGCTGAAAAGATAAAAGAGTTTAATACGGCATTCGACGTAACCGACGAGTGCGAGCAGCCCGAAATAGAACGCGCGGCCAAAACATCGGTAGCGCTGGATAAGCTGGTAAAAAATCACAACCTCGGTTCGCTGGCGTATTATTACGAGGGCGAGGCAGGCAATGAGTATGAGAACATTGTAACCTCGGTTATAGCGGGCAATACCCTGTTGACAGGCAAAAACATCCCCGTAGCCGGGGAGTGCGAAATAAAGAACGCCCAGGCCATGAAAATTATGGATGCCTTTGGCACCGGTGGTTCTTTCTCGGAGTTTTACGCGGTTGATTACGAAGATGATATTGTGATGTTGGGCCACGATGGCCCCGCGCACTTTGCCATTGCCCAGGGCCGGGTAAAGCTGGTGCCATTGCCTGTGTACCACGGTAAGCCGGGTAAGGGCCTGTCTATCCAAATGACGGTTAAGCACGGGCCGGTAACGCTGCTATCGGTAGTGGAGGGCGTAAATGGCATATTTCTATTGGTAGCCGAGGGCGAATCGGTGGCCGGGCCTACGCTGGATATTGGCAATACCAACAGCCGTTACAGGTTCAGCATAGGAGCAAAGCAGTTTATTAATAAATGGTCAAAACAAGGCCCTTCGCACCATTGTGCCATAGGAGTGGGGCATATAGCCGCTAAACTTGCAAAACTGGGTAATATATTAGGTATTGAAACCGTTCAGATCTGCTGATGAAACCTTTAGATATATTTGATCATATCCACATGGATGAGTACTCTGCAACGCCAAAATATTTGCAGATATCAAACTCTATAATGAAGGGTATCAACGCCGGCAAGATCAAGAACGACCAGTTGCTGCCTTCTATAAACGAGCTGAGCAACGTGCTGGATATATCAAGAGATACCGCAGAGCGGGGCTATAAGCATTTAAAAAGAATAGGCATACTGGGTTCGGTGCCGGGTAAGGGTTTTTACATCATTAATACCGACCTGATGCAACCCCTTAAAATATGCCTGCTGTTCAACAAACTCAGCGCGCACAAAAAGATCATTTACGATTCGTTCATCAATGCCATCGGCGACCACGTAGCCGTAGACCTTTATATTTACAACAATGATTTTGGCTTGTTTAAAAAGCTGCTTAGCGAAAAAAAGGACAGCTACTCGCATTACGTGGTGATACCGCATTTCTTAGAGGGCGGCGAAAATGCTTACCAGGTGTTAAACAGTATCCCCAAAGAGAAACTGGTACTGCTGGATAAGCAGATACCCGACGTGAACGGCGAATATGCCGCGGTGTATCAAAACTTTGAAAAGGATATATATACCGCATTAGAAAAAGCACTTAGTCGGCTAAGTAAATATAGTACACTCAAAATACTTTTCCCCAAGCGGAGTTATTTCCCGCTGGAGATATTAAAGGGTTTTAATTTGTTTTGCCACCAGTACGCCTTTACCGGCAAGGTGGTGTATAATATAACCGATGAGCCTGTAGCCAAAGGCGAAGTGTACATTATTTTAATGGAAGACGACCTGGTAACGGTTATCGAAAAAATATTAAGCCTGAAATTAAAGGTGGGTAAAGAGGTGGGCGTTATATCCTATAATGAAACCCCGCTAAAAAAGATCATTCTGAACGGCATTACCACCATTTCTACTGATTTCGCAAAAATGGGCGCTGTAGCTGCCGAACTTATCCTGCAAAATTCGAAGCAGCAGGTGGAGGTGCCTTTTTACCTTACGCCGCGCCCGTCATTATAAGCTAATCCCCGTTTTTCCCCATTGGCATATCAATGTAATCAAATAGATATTACCTGCGTTTAACTAATAAATAGAAAATGTTCGCGTATTTATAGGTACATTTATAAAACTAAGTATTAATACAATTGCATTTAACGTAGTAATACCTAAAACGTAAAAACACTTCTCTATAGCTTTGGCGCATATACGCCATGCAAATTATACTTCCATTAAGCCTGCCGGAGTTTTTGATAAAAAAAGGCTATAAATGCCAATCAACAACCGCCATAACCTGCACCCGTAGGGCTTCAATTTGCAATAACACCATACCGGCTGTATCTGATCCGCTTTTATTTTCTTACAAAGGCATTTTTTAATTTTTTATCATGAAGTTATACCTGTAATACGCTATGTGTATGCTTATAAACCGTACCCTGCAATGATCAGCATAATATTGGCCGAAGGTTCAAATATTGTGAGGGCAGGTGTGCGTTCGCTACTGGAAAGGGATGGCGGGTTTAACCAAATAATTGAGGTAACAACCGGCTTGGAGGTTCTGTCGCACATTAAAGGCGGTAAAGCAGTTGATATCGTATTTACAGACATGAATATGCCCGGCTTAGGGGGTATCGAATTGGTAGAAAAACTAAAATTGGCTTCGCGCCAAACCCGGGTGATCATTTTCACCAGTTTTGATAATGAAAAATATATTAAACAGGCTTTTGAAGCCGGGGCGTGCGGGTATTTATTAAAAAGTGCAAGCTCAGACGAATTGGTGTTTTCTATAAAGCATGTTCACGGCGGCGGGCACTACGTATGCTCGGACCTGGCATTGCGGTTACTGGATAAATTAATGCGTACGCCCGACGCGGCGCTGGCTGACGGTGACGGAACATTTGATTTTGAACTGAATAGTAAAGAGGTGGAAATACTGGCGCTTATATCAGAAGGGTTTACCAACCAGGAAATAGCCGATAAGATATTTACGAGTAAACGTACCATCGAAGGGCACCGCCAAACCCTGCTGGCTAAAACAGGTTCGCGCAATATGGCCTCGCTTATAAAGTTTGCAGTTTTAAACAAACTGATACGGTAAATATGCCCCGATTTGTAACCTAAAGCTATAATATTTTCTTATAATTCAATTATTACGTAATAACCGAACCATTATTTGCGTGTTAATACGTAAGGCGTAATAAAAATTCTGAATAGTTTTGAATTAGTAGTTTAAAAGTGAGTTTCCCGATACTTACTTTCAAAAAATTACTGAAGTCAGCCTGGGCGATCATTACGTGTTGCCCTATTCCTTTCACAATTTATCAGCAGGTGATGTTAAAGAAAGTAATGATTGTAGAGAATGACGAGGGGGTGCTCGATGTGATGAAGGAAGCATTAATATATGGAGGCTTTGAAGTGGAAACTGTAAAAGAAACTGATAATATATTCCCCCTGCTTGAAAAATATGATCCTGATATTTTGCTGATAGATTACTTGCTTAACGGTGTAAACGGTGGCGAAATATGCCACCAAATAAAAACACATACAAAATACCATAACCTGCCCGTTATCATCATTTCTGCCTACCTGCGCAGCGGTATCGATTCATTAGAAAACTATGCCTGCGATGCTTTTATATCAAAACCTTTCGACTTGTACGAGCTGATAGATAAGGTAACCGGGTTGGTTAACCGTTCCTCTTACGATAAACATAATGTATAATAATGCAAGTATTAACAAGGTTTTTTTAATTGGGCGTATTACACGCGAGCCACGCCTGCATCATTCAAAAAATGAAAAAGTCCAGCTATCATTTACACTTACCAGTACCGAAATTGTTAAAACACAAGGGCGGGATATAGAACATAACGAAGTACACCACATCCGCATAAGTGCCGATAACTCCTGCCTTAAAAATCTCAAACTCACAAAAGGGGATATGCTCTACATCCAGGGCAAGCTGCAAACCCACACCTTTATTGATGAAGAACAAATTAAACGCTATAAAACAGAGATAATAGCGAGTAATATCGAGCTATTTTAGTCTTGACCGTTGATTTATTTGATTTTTTAACTGCGTTGATTTTCAGATTACAGAGTTTTTTTCTTTCCTCTCTTCTGTCGGCAAAAGCTTCTGGCAAAATCAGTAAAACAACTAAATAACTATCCTCTCCAAATCTTTCATTGGCGGCCCAGTTAATACCTTGCCGTCAATATCAAACCTGCCGCCATGACACGGGCAGTCCCATGTTTTCTCAGACGCGTTAAAATTTACGATACACCCTGCATGGGTACATACCGGGCTAAGGGCATGTATTTCTCCCTGTTCGTCTTTGTAAACGGCCAGCTTTTGGTCTTTGTATTTTATGATCGTACCGCTGTCTTTTTCAATAGACTTTAGCGAACTTACCGCTTCTGCCGAAAAGCGGTCGGCAATAAAATGCCAGGCTACATCGGCATTCTCTGCCACAAAATCGCGGAAGCCTGCAACAGGTTTTATGCGCGACGGGCTAAATAACTTTTCGTACGGATCTGCCTTGCCATTTATCATATCAGTCAGCATACGCCCGGCCAATGTTCCGAATATCATACCATTGCCATTGTAGCCGGTGGCTATATAGGTATTATTAGCGGCCAGCGGCATTTGGCCAATGTAAGGTAGCCCGTCGGCAGGTACATAATATTGCGACGACCATTTATGATCAACAGATGCCACCTTATAATATTGGCGAACGTAGGCCTCCAGGTTTTCAAATGCCTTTTCAGGATCATCATGACCGGTTTTATGGTCCTCGCCGCCAACCAGCAGGTGATTTTTACCGTCGATAATATGCGTGCGGAAGTAATGGTAAGGCTCCTTCATATCGTAGGCCAGGCAATCGGGATAATTATTGTCCTGCAAAGTAACGCTTAGCACATAGCTGCGGTAGGGTGCGCAGGTAAAATTAAGCACGTTGATACCGGGCGGCAGGTGTGTAGCGTAAATTAGGTTAAAGGCTTTTAGTTGCAGGTCGCCGCTGATGGCTATATGCACATCGCCTTCTTTTTTAGTATGGCAAATAAAAGTGTTTTCCAGTATTACACCGCCTGCGTTCACAAATTCTTCAGCCAGTTTGCTAATGTATTTTAAAGGATGAAACTGTGCCTGTTTTTTAAATAATATCGACTTTTCAAACGGAATGGTCAAACCATTCTCTTTAGCCGGGGTAACATCTATGCCAGCATTTTTTGATGAGGTGAGTATGTCATCCAGATCTTTGGTTTCATCCTCGTTTTCTGAATACAAAAATGCATCCTTGTACTCATGGTCACAGTCGATGTTGTATTTTTTAACAAATCCGGCTACCATGTCCATCGCCTCATTTCCCGCTTTGGCTAATAGTTTGGAGGCATCCTCGCCAAAATTACTGTCTACTTCGGGATAGGTGGCATCAAAAAAGTTATTCAGGTGCGCACTGGTGCCGCCTGTAGTGCCGTAGCCAATGCTTTTCGCTTCAGCCAATACCACACTTTTGCCCTGTTGTTGCAGCAATAGCGCGGTGGTAATGCCGGTTATCCCGCCGCCGATAATAAGTACATCGTATACATTATCGATGAGTAAGGCTTCGGCTTTAAAGGTTTGTACACCTTCCTGCCACAGGCTGGTATTACGGCCATCGCGGGCAGCTTTTTGGTTTGTATCCATAGTATATAAGCATAAAGCCCCCTCATGTCTTTAACGAGGGGGCTGTAATTTTTTAACGGTCAGATTCAACAGGCTTTTGCTGCTCTTTCATCATATTGGCCAAAGTACTGTCGGGCGTTAAATTGCCCATGGCTACCTGTGCCTTATTTTTAAGGCCTGATATTACTTTATCAGTACCTGCCATTAAAGCATCATAACCGTCTTTGGCCACATCAGCAGGGTTTGATAACGCTTCTTTATCCTGGACAGCTTTACTGCTTAGCATATCGGCTTTGTTGAAAAAGTCGGTATTGGTTGCGCCCGGCATCAGCGCGGTAACGGTAATATTGGTGTCCTTCAACTCGCTGCGTATAGCTTCGGTAAACGAAAGCACAAAGGCTTTGGTGCCGTGATAAACCGATTGCCATGGCCCCGGTACCTTACTGGCAATGGAGGCCAGCTGCAATATTTTACCTTCATTGCGGGCGACCATGTCCTTTAAAAACTGCTTGGTTAGTATCACCAGCGAGGCGATGTTCAGGTCGATAATGCGCAGCTCACGGTCAATATCGGTGTCTTTAAATTCACCGTATACGCCCTGGCCGGCATTATTTACCAATACGTCTATCTGCAAGCCCATGCCTTTCACCTCATCGTAGAGGTCGAAGGCATCCTGCCTGTTAAAAAGGTCTTTAGCAAAGGTAATTACTTCTACGCCCTGCTGCCTTAGCTGCGCCGCGGCGTTAGCTAATTGTTGCTGGTCGCGCGCTACTATCACCAAATTATACTGGTCGGCCGCAAATAATTTGGCCAGTTCAAAACCAATGCCTGCCGTGGCCCCGGTTATCAATGCATATTTATTGTTGTTCATGATTTTATATTTATGATATCCTACTTAAATTTTAGAACTTAGAACTTAGAATTTAGAGTTTAGAACTTAGAATTTCAAAAACTACATCCCCGGTTTTAAAACTACCTTCACACAATCGTCCTCTTTTTTATCAAAAATCTCATACCCTTTAGCTGCCTCACTTAAAGGCAGGGTATGGCTGATAATATCGTCGAGCACTACCTTTTCCTCTTTCACCAGGTCTATCAGGTGGTCTATATAGTTTAAAACCGGCGCTTGACCCTGCTTGATAGTAAGGCCTTTATCAAATATGCGGTGCAACGGGAAGTTATCATAAGGTGTGCCATATACGCCCACAATACTCACCGTGCCACTGCGGCGCACAGCTTTAAAAGCCATATCCAGCACCTTCATGCTGCCGGCTTCAAAGTTTACGGCTGCTTTCAGTTTATCCATCAGGTTACGCTCAGGCTCAAAGCCTACCGCGTCAACGCAAACATCAGCGCCACGGCCCTGTGTCATCTGGCGGATGGCTTCAACCACGTCTACTTCATGTGGGTTTAAGGTTTCTACCTTATTAACGGCACGCGCCTTTTCTAATCTATAGTTCAATACGTCAATAGCAATTACACGCGCTGCACCGTTTATCCAGGCTGCTTTTTGCGCCATCAGCCCAACCGGGCCTGATCCGAAAATGGCTACGGTTTCGCCCCCTTTTAGCCGGGCCCAATCAATAGCCGACCATCCCGTAGGAAATATATCCGTCAGGAAAAGCACCTGCTCATCCGTCATGTTATCCGGCACTATCCGCGGACTAATATCTGCATACGGCACCCGCACATACTCTGCCTGCCCGCCCGAATAACCGCCATACAGATCGGTGTAGCCAAACAGCGCTGCGCCCTTTTGGTCGAGCATGTCGCCATTGGGGCCGTAGTGCTTGTAATTGGAATTTTCGCAGGAAGGCGACGCGCCATGATTGCAAAAAAAGCAATGCCCGCACGAAATAGGGAAGGGCACTACCACACGGTCGCCTTTCTTTAGCTTTTTCACTTCCGCGCCTACCTCCTCAACAATACCCATAAATTCGTGTCCCATGATCATATCTGATGCCTGCGGCACGCCGCCGCTAAGTATATGCAGGTCGGACCCGCAAATGGCGGTAGAGGTAACTCTTAAAATTACATCTCCCGGATTCTCTATCCTCGGGTCGTCAACATTGTCAACACTGATGTCGCCCGGTTTGTGAAATACTGCTGCTTTCATTATAGTTAGTTTTATTGTTTGATATATGTAGTAACACTTATTAAAATATTATAGTTTTAAGAAATTAAATATATTTTTAGTAGAATTCGGTAAGACGATTAGTGGTTGGTGATTAGTGATTAGTTTAATTTTGACGGGTTATTTTACTCACCCCGACCAGCCGCCGGCAGGCGGAGGCCTACCCTCTCTGCTGCGCAAAGAGGGTG
>JBDSIC010000175.1:0-3782 GCA_039918195.1 Mucilaginibacter sp. | reverse complement strand
TAAATTTAAAAAAGACCCACTCAGGGTAATATATTAAGCTTAACTTGAATTATCCAATTAAACACCATAATGGCTTTACCAATATCATTAACCTTGAAGAAACTGTCTTCCCTTGCATTTTTAAGCTGTTTATTTGTGCTGTGTTGTTGCAGTAAATCGCCTGAGAAAACTACGCCACCCGTAAAAGAAGAAAATCTTACCGCAAATTTTGCCAAAGGGGCCGATGTAAGCTGGTTAACTGAAATGGAAACGGCAGGCGTAAAGTTTTATAATAATAGCGGGCAGCAGCAGGACCTGCTGCAAGTTTTAAAAGATAAGGGGATAAATAGTATACGTTTGCGCGTATGGGTTAACCCTGCCGATGGCTGGTGCAGTACGGAGGATATGGTAAACAAGGCGCTAAGGGCCAAAACCATGGGCTTTCGTATTATGCTTGATATACATTACAGCGATTGGTGGGCCGACCCGGGTAAGCAAACCAAACCTGCTGCATGGGCCGCATATGACCTGGCTATGCTTAAAACAACCATATTTAGCTATACAGTAAGCGTAATGAACGTGCTTAAAAATAAAAGCATTACCCCCGAATGGGTACAAATAGGCAACGAAACCAATGATGGTATGCTATGGGAAGACGGCAGGGCATCGGTAAATATGAAGAACTTTGCAGATATGGTGCAGCAGGGCTACGAGGCGGTAAAATCTGTAAGCAGTACGAGTAAAGTAATTGTGCATATATCAAACGGGTACGATAACACTTTGTTTAGGTGGATGTTTGACGGCTTAAAAAGCAATGGGGCCAACTGGGATGTTATCGGCATGTCGTTATATCCAACGTCTTCAAACTGGCAAGCATTAAACACACAATGCCTGGCCAATATGAATGATATGGTAGCACGTTATGGCAAACAGGTAATGATATGCGAGGTTGGGATGCCGGCTACGGAAGCCGGCGCGGCTAAATCTTTCTTAACAGATATTATCACCAAAACCAATAGTGTAGCCGGCGGCAAAGGGCTGGGCGTATTTTATTGGGAACCCCAGGCATATAATAGCTGGAAAGGTTACAAACTGGGTGCATTTGACGACTTGGGCAAGCCTACCGCTGCAATGGATGCATTTTTAATGGAATAATTATATGGTTGCAGGCTGCAATAATAACAGGTTGGAGTATCGGTAATAAATGCCCGGGGATGATATTAATAGCAACCGTGCGTTTAAGTATATTTTTTAGCATAAAAGGCAAAGGATGAGGCTCAAATTCTAAATCTTTTCATAAGTTTAGCATTAAATAAAATTTATCACCATGAAAAAGTATTTAGCCATTTTTTTCCTCCTGGCGCCATTTTTTTGTTTGGCTCAAACAGACGTTGCACCACCAAAAACAACCGAGCAGTACTGCATGGTAATAGCCACCCCCAAATTTTTCAGCTCCAAAGTTACTATAGAGGTAGATTATGGCCAGCCCACCAAGTTCTTTTCAGATCAGCGTTTAAAGGATGAGTCGGGCAAGGTGATGAGCTTTAACACTACTATTGATGCCTTAAATTATATGGGTAGCCAGGGTTGGTTATTTGTAAATGCTTATACTCTACCATCAACTACCAGCACCAGTACTACAAGTGGCACCACTACCACTACAAGCACGCAGCAAGGTAAACTGTACTACATTTTGCGCAGGCCGGTTACCGCCAACTAATATTAGCGGGTAACAGTGTTTAAAAAGGCTTCAACGGTGTAGGTAGATAACTGCCCGCCGGGGCCGTTCAGGTTAAAGTCGAACGCGTGCGTTGCCCAGGGCAGTTTTAGCCAGTAATATTTTACGCCATTTTGCTGTAGTTTCTTTTCGAGGCGGGTGCTGTGTTCGTAGGCCACCAATACATCGTTACCACCATGTATCATCAGCGTGGGTGGCGATTGCGGGGTGATAAACTCAATGGGTGAACTGGCCTTGTAATTTGCAGGCACCTGTGCATACGTGCCGCCAAGGTATTTATGCATTACCCCCTGCGAATCCATCACTAAAGGCTTTGCCGGTACCGAGTAGCCCCACACCATATCAGCCGGGCCGTAAAAATCAATAACACCTTTTAAGCCCGGTATGTGCAGTGTATAGGCCGCGAGTAAAGCCACTTGCGCGCCTGCGGAGCGGCCAAGCAATACAAATTTATTAGTGTCGATAGAGAGGTTGCCTGCATGAGCGCGCAGGTAATTAATGGCTGCGGCCACATCCTGTACCGGGGCGGGGTTTTTATAGGTAGGGGCAAGCCGGTAATTAATGGCAGCCACGTGGTAACCCATAGCAGCCAAATAGCTGTTAAGTTCCGGCAGTTGCTTACTGTCGCCGCTACTCCATGATCCGCCGTGCACTACTATCACACAGGGCCGTTTGCCGGGCTTTTGCGCCGGGTACAGATCAAGTGTTAAGGAAATGTCCGGGTAGGTAACATAGGTCAGGGTAGTATATTTTACCTTGATATCTTTGGTGTTAAAAAGTTTGCTGATCCTGAAGGGCCTGTTTTCAACTGGGAAGACAGCCGAATCGCCCAAAGCGGTAACTATTTCGGCGCGGGTGGTTTTACCTATGTTGTAGGCCCTTGCAACCGGCGATAGAAAAATGATTATAGTTAAGAAACCTAAAATATTACCTGCTAACCTGTACTTCTGTTTAACAAAAGCACCCGTAGTAACTAATGCCGTTACCAAAGCAGGCACCAACGGGTACTCGGTAACCGCTATGGCCGCTATCCACAATTGGTGGGTAGGCGCGCCAACCAATGCCAGCAGCGAGGTAAGGAAGAGTACAATGAGTAATATAAGCCGTATCATATATTGTCCGGAAATATACTATTCCTGTAACAAAAACCAGCCATACTCCGCCCGATTTCTATTCCTGTATTTTTACTTTTAACAAGCTGGCATTAATGGCCACAACTATGGTACTTACACTCATTAATACCGCGCCCGCAGCAGGGCTTAGTAATATGCCCTGGTTATAAAGTACCCCTGCCGCTAATGGCAGGGCTATTATATTATAACCTGTGGCCCAAATAAGGTTTTGAATCATCTTTCGATAGGTTGCTTTACCAAACAGAATTAAGCTGACAACATCCCGCGGATTGCTGTTGACTAAAACAATACCTGCTGTTTCGGCGGCAATGTCGCTGCCCGAACCAACGGCGATGCCGATATCTGCCTGGGCAAGGGCAGGGGCATCATTTACCCCATCCCCGGTCATGGCCACAAACTCACCCTTTTGTTGTAGCTCTTTAATTTTATCAAGCTTTTGATGTGGCAAAACTTCTGCAAAAAAACCGTCCATCTTTAGTTGGCTGCTTACACTTTCGGCTACCTTTTTATTATCCCCGGTTAGTAATAATGACCTGATGTTGTTGCTATGCAAGGTCTGTATGGCTTCTGAAGATTCGGGCCGTATAGTGTCTGATAATACTATGTAGCCATGCAACACATCGTCAATAATAATAAACACCACTGTTTCGCTGCCCTTGGTTTCAAAATCACCGGGTATAGCAAAATTATGCTCAGCAAGATAGCCGGGGCTTACTACTTTTACTTGCTTTTCCTTTACTATCGCCTCAATACCTTTACCCGTAATTGCTTTAAACTCTCGTGTTTCAGGTACGGTAAGCGACCGTTGCTTAGCAAGCGATACAATACCCGTCGCGATAGGGTGTTCTGAATTTTTCTCTAAAGCGGCAGCCAATGCCAGCAGTTCATCTTCGTCGCTTTTTTTATTTAAAACAACCACCTTCGACACTTCA
>JBDSIC010000174.1:0-7898 GCA_039918195.1 Mucilaginibacter sp. | reverse complement strand
TTTGGGTATACGGTGGCGATAAAAATAAGGTGTTATCAGGTTTCCAGCGGCAAAAAACGCCGTTCCTCATGTCGAAATAATCCGCATCCTTTGCCAGCTCCTTATCGGGGTAAAAACCAAGGTAGCGGGTAAGCTGCAGCAAAAACAGCAGGTGGAAATTAGCCAAACCCTCTTGCTGATGGTCCAGCCATTCTATCGCGCTGAAAACAAAATCAAACAAATGCTCATCGGCTGATTGCTGCCTGATAGTTTTGTACAATACCTCGTTCAAAAAAATAGCGATGCTGCTTTTTATCACATCGTAAGGGATGGTTTGCAGTACCGGTGCATTCTTCAGTTCGGCAATGCGCTGTACGCCGCCGGTATTTTTATGGTACACCACCATATCAAGCAGGTGCAGGGGCTGCAGCATATTGCGCGGTATTTTGGCCCTCGGCTTTTTTACCCCGTTAATGATGTACGACTGCAGCCCGAATTTTTCCGTAAAAATTTGAACAACAACGCTGCTTTCGCTGTAATCGGTGGT
This sequence comes from Mucilaginibacter sp., assembly GCA_039918195.1. GTDB lineage: Bacteria > Bacteroidota > Bacteroidia > Sphingobacteriales > Sphingobacteriaceae > Mucilaginibacter. The sequence goes on along the minus strand of JBDSIC010000174.1, from coordinate 7,372 downwards.
TTTTAGTACAATTCCGCGGGTTTTGTGCAGCATTTATGGCAAATAAGTACAAATACGCGGTAAAAATATCACTAACCCGGTTATAAAAGCAAAAAGAGCGGCTATTACTACGGCACCGGCGCTAATGTCTTTAACATGCCCTGCCTTTTCATTATGACCTGGTGACACCAGGTCGGTAAGTGCTTCAATAGCTGTATTAAGTAATTCTACCAGTAACACTACTGTTATACTAAGCAGTATCCACAGCCATTCGGAGATTGTTATGTGCAGCACAAAGCCTAACACTATAGCCAAAATGGTAGCGGCTATATGTATCCTGAAATTGAGTTGGGTTTTAAAAGCGTAGCCCAGCCCCTTAAAAGCATAACCAAAACTACGGATGACCTTTTTCAATATTTATTAACAGTTAAGCATTTATTTAACCTGTATAATAGAATACATATTTACACCCGGCGTGGTAAACTTGGCTACCCCGTTGCTGTAGGTAAAGCTAATATTGGTGCCATCCGGCTGAAATACGATAGCTGAAGGCCTTTTGTCAACACGTAGCGTAACATTCAGCGCCGGCGTTGTTTTAATGGCATTGGGCAGCGTGCCGCCATCGGCATATAGTTTGGATACATTGACAAGGCTGATCAGCGTTTCGCCATTTTTTGTGGCCGCGTTCACGTGTATATCGTCGCTGCCGTCTATGGTCACCACCGGGTCAGGGAATACACGTTTAAGCACCACGCCTACTACTTTCCTTATTTCACCTTCGCGGCGGGCCAGTTGGCCCTGCGCTATGGTAGGTACCACGCTGCACACCACGCCTTTGCCGTAGTTGAATGATTTGATCTGCAGGCCCGAAGCATTATCATAATTTGTGCCGTTTGCTAAAGCGCCGGTAATCATTTTACTCACCGATGGGCCAATAGCCACCACCCGGCCGCCATTTTGCACATATTGCTTTAATTCATCAAGCATGGCGGGTGCAATGTAATTCCATTGCGGTACCACGATAAGTGGGTATTTACTTGTTTTACCCTTCAGGCTAAACTCGTTAAGCACCTGCACCGAGTACTGGGCATCAAGCAGCATATCAAGCGTGGTTTTCAGGTATTTTAAGCCTGCGCCGTCGTTATCAAACGCTCCTGCCGATTCCTTATCATGCCCGGCGGCTGATAAGAACAGGGCCACCTGTGGCAGCGGCGTAGTTTTAAAGCAATACGGTTTACGTGCATAGCAAAAATCACGCACCTCTTTTAGTGTTTGCACCAGAGTATTGTCCGTTGGTATGGATGCATCGCGGTTTTGCACCACGTATACCTGGTAGGCACCGCCCTGTGCTATGGTTACGGCTGCCTGCTGTTTTAACATAGCCGGGCTTTTAAAGGGATATTTATAACGCAGGTTATCGGTATTTACCGCCCAGCCCATCAAATCCCAGGGTAAGCCCTGTGATGCCATGCCGTAGGTTTGGTAATCAGTTTCAGAAATATCAGTGGTGGCCAAATCGCCCGACAGGAAATCAACCGGGGCATCAACAGGGCCGGGCATCCGCGCGGTAAAGGCCCAGCTGCTGCCTATCTGCAGCTTAGGGTTGTATTTTTTTAGCGCGTTCACGTAATGGTTTAAATATTTACGGAACGACTGGCGGGTAAACTGCAGGTAGTCTTTTTGGTTAACATCTGATGCGCTGTTCATCCTTTTGCCACGGGCAGCCGAATAAGCCTTTAACGCCGGTGCCGAATAATCTGTTTTCAACGCCCAGTTATCGCCGTCAATCCAAAATCCATCCAAACCATAATTGCTTATTTCTTTTAGCTGTGGTATCAGGTAGCTATCGGTATAAGGGCTGAATATGGATACTTCACTGTCAGATTCAGCGCCTGCGGCGTTAACCTGCGCCCATTGCGGGTGGTTTTTTAGCACCTCGATATCCATAATGCTCGAATAATGAGAATAAAGGGCTACGCCGCGTTTGGCTGTAGCATCGCGGAATATCTTTAGCGGGTCCTTAACAATACGTGCTGCAACACCCACTTTTGTGGGATAGCTGGCTACACCTGTATGCCCTTTGGTATCCACCTGTATAAAGTCGGGCCTAACGGTTTGTAAAAAGCTATCCACCATCCCGGGGGTAAGGGTGCTGCCTATATGGGTATCTGATGTTTTTGCATGAAAATCAAAGTGTACGCCAAAAAAACTGTTGGCACGCGTGGGGCGGGCAATGTTTTGCTGCGCGCAGGCCTGCAATACCAGCATCATAAAGCTAACGGTTAAAAATAACCGGCAATAAGTTAAGCCTGCAAGTTTATGGGTAGGTAGCGGGTAATTTTTCATATATCTGTTAAAATTTATAGCGTAAAATTCCGTATTTTTGCAACCTCTAAAAATTGAGGCCGAACACATTGAAGTACAACGAATATAAGCAGTTAAACTTATCTACAACAGGAAAAGAGATACTTGAGTTTTGGAAAGCGAATAATATTTTCGAAAAAAGTATCAGCACCCGTCCCGAAGATAAACCATACACCTTTTACGAGGGCCCGCCGTCGGCAAATGGCATGCCCGGCATACACCATGTAATGGCGCGTGCTATAAAGGATATTTTTTGCCGTTATAAAACATTAAAGGGTTACCGTGTAAAGCGTAAAGGCGGCTGGGACACCCACGGCCTGCCCATTGAGTTGGCTGTAGAAAAGGCTTTGGGCATCACCAAGGACGATATCGGCAAAAAAATATCCGTTAAGGAGTATAATGATGCCTGCCGCAAGGAGGTAATGCGCTACACCGATGTATGGAATGACCTGACCGAAAAAATGGGTTACTGGGTGGATTTAGAGAACCCCTATGTTACCTACGAGAACGAATACATTGAAACACTTTGGTGGATACTGAAGGAGTTTTACAATAAGGGCTATTTATATAAAGGCTATACCATACAGCCCTACTCGCCCAAAGCGGGAACAGGCTTAAGCTCGCATGAGTTGAACCAGCCGGGCACTTACCGTATGCTGAAGGATACGAGTATAGTAGCGCAGTTTCATGTTAAAAAAGACCAGGAGCATCCTTTAACAACCAAATTATTTGCCGAAGAAGGTGAAGATGCCATGATATTAGCGTGGACTACCACCCCCTGGACACTGCCTTCAAACAGCGCGCTGGCCGTTGGCGAGAACGTGGACTATGTGAAGGTACGCACGTTTAACCAATACACCTACGCCCCGGTAAGCGTGGTACTGGCTAAAGAACTGGTTAAAAAATACTTTAAGCCCGAAGCCGAAAATGCTTCGTTTGCTGATTATAAAGGTGGTGATAAACTCATCCCCTGGGAAATAAAAGACGGTTTTAAGGGCAAGGACCTGGTTGGTTTGAAATACCACCAGCTGATGCCTTACGTTACCAACGCCGAACTTGAAGAAAAAGCGTTCCGCGTGATAGCGGGCGATTTTGTAACCACCGAAGATGGTACCGGCATAGTGCACATAGCCCCTACCTTTGGCGCGGATGACTTTAGGGTAGCCCGCGAGAATGGAGTCCCACCAATAATGGTGCAGGACGAAACCGGCAAGGATGTGCCGCTGGTTGATAAACAGGGCAGGCTTGTTGCCGAGGTGACCGACTTCCCGCTGTACTATGTAAAAGAAGAATATTACAGCGATGAGGACCGCGCGAAGCCGGATTTTAAACCGACTGACGTGCTGATAGCCATCAAGCTGAAAGAAGATAACAAGGCGTTCGACGTAAAGAAATACGAGCACAGCTACCCGCATTGCTGGCGTACCGATAAGCCGGTATTGTATTACCCGTTAGACAGCTGGTTTATAAAAACCACCGTGCTGAAGGATAAAATGGCCAGGCTTAACAAAGACATCAACTGGAAACCCGAATCGACCGGGACAGGCCGTTTTGGCAACTGGCTGGAAAACTTGGTAGACTGGAACCTGTCGCGCTCACGCTACTGGGGTACTCCGCTGCCTATATGGCGCGCTTCTGTTTTATCTACAGATGATGCTATGGATTTATGTATAGGAAGTAAATCTGAACTATTAAAGTACGCCCATAATTTTGAATCGAGATATTTTCATTTAGATAAAATCAAAATAGATATTCTCAACGACACTGATAATTTTTTTAATAATTACAGCATAGTTTCAATGTCTGACTTTAATGCTAAATACGAAGATGGGGAGCTGAACACAGATTTTAAAAACGGCTTTAAATCCATATATTATGAAAAGGCGCTTAAGGGTAACATTGCTATTGATGATCTGAAAAATATACTGTTGCCGTTGTCCGATGAAGCTTTCAAGCGCTTTGTCAATATATATTCGGAAGAATTGTCTGAGTATGATTCAAAAACCGGGTTAGATTTTCATAGACCCTATGTAGATAATATCGTAATAATCAAAAATAAAATCGGTGGAATCAAAACTCTTTACTTTCGTGAGCCCGACCTGATAGACGTTTGGTTTGACAGTGGTGCCATGCCGTACGCGCAATGGCATTTCCCTTTTGAAAATAAAGACGAGTTTAAAAATGCCTACCCGGCCGATTTCATTGCCGAAGGCGTTGATCAAACCCGTGGCTGGTTCTTCACCCTGCACGCCATAGCGGTAATGCTGAGCGAAAGCAGCGAAGAGATAAAGGCCATTAACAAGGCGGTAAACAATCCAGGCATCGCATTTAAAAACGTAGTGTCTAACGGTTTGGTGCTGGATAAGAATGGCAACAAAATGTCTAAACGTTTAGGTAACGCTACCGACCCGTTTGAGACCATTGAGCAATACAGCGCCGATGCTACCCGCTGGTACATGATCAGCAACGCGTCGCCCTGGGATAACCTGAAATTTAATATAGAAGGACTGGACGAGGTGCGCCGTAAATTTTTCGGTACGCTGTATAATACCTATTCTTTCTTCGCGCTGTATGCCAATATCGATAAGTTCACTTACAGCGAGGCTGAAATAGCGTTAAAAGACCGCCCCGAAATAGACCAGTGGATAATATCCCTGCTGAATACTTTAAGTAAAGAGGTAGATGGCTTTTATGCTGATTTTGAGCCGACCAAAGCTACCCGCGCCATACAGGATTTTGTTGACGCGCACTTTAGCAACTGGTTTATCCGCTTAAGCCGCAGGCGTTTTTGGCGATCTGATAATTCGGATGATAAGCTATCGGCCTACCAAACGCTGTACACTTGTTTAATAACCATATCAAAACTGATAGCCCCGGTGGCACCGTTCTTTGCCGAGCGTTTGTATAACGATTTGAACACGGTAACCGGTAAAGAGGAATTTGAATCGGTGCATTTGGCTTACTTCCCGGAGTATCATGCCGACCTGGTAAACAAAAAACTGGAAGAACGCATGCAACTGGCGCAGGATATATCGTCATTGGTACTGTCGCTGCGTAAAAAGGTTGGCATTAACGTTCGCCAGCCATTAAGCAAAATATTACTGCCGATACTAAACAAGGGTTTTGAGCACCAGGTAGAGCAGGTAAAAGAACTGATATTATCCGAGACGAATATCAAGGATATTGAGTACATTACCGATGCGGCAGGTTTCATCAAGAAAAAGATAAAACCGAATTTTAAAGCGCTTGGGCAAAAAGTGGGTAAGGATATGAAAGCGGTGGCTGAAGCGATAAATAATTTCAGCGCGGCTGATATTACTGAACTGGAAACTGCGGGGAAGATAGCTGTATTGGATGGCAAATACGAGATACTGGACACGGACGTGGAAATCATTGCCGAGGACGTACCCGGATGGCAGGTTGCCAATTTAGGCAAACTAACCGTTGCCCTTGATGTTACCATAACCGAGGAGTTGAAGCAGGAAGGTATATCGCGCGAGTTTGTGAACCGTGTGCAGAATACCCGTAAAAGCCTTGGGTTTGATGTGACAGATAAGATAAATGTAAGCGTAAAATGCGGCCCGGTTATTTGGGAAGCTATTGAAAATAATTTAGCTTATATTTGCGCCGAAATTTTGGCCGAGAACATTTTGCCTGATAATCAGTTAACTGTAGGCGAAGCAACCCAAATTGACGATAACGAACTATTGATCTCTATAAGTAAAGTATAATGGCAAACGAATATGTAAAAACCCGGTATTCTGATCCGGAGTTGAAGGAATTTAAGGATATCCTTTTGGAAAAATTGCGCGTAGCGCGCGAAGAGTTAAACTCTTTGGCAACATCATTAAGCTCACCCAACGCAAACGGTACAGATGATACCGCGGGCACCTATAAAACACTGGAAGATGGATCGGCGACTTTAGAAAAAGAGCAGATAAACCAGTTAGCTGCAAGGCAAAAGAAGTTTATTGAGCAGTTAGAAGCGGCTTTGGTGCGTATTGAAAACAAAACTTACGGTGTTTGCCGCGAAACCGGTAAATTGATACAAAAAGAGCGCCTGCGTGCTGTGCCGCATACCACGCTGAGCATGGAAGCTAAACTGAAGCAGTAATTAATGAAGGCTTCGTACGTTAAACCCTTCCTTGTTGCTGCCCTTATTATCATAGCCGACCAGGCTATCAAGATATGGGTACGCACTAACATGTACATGGGCGAGGAAATTAAATTTTTAGGCGACCGCGGTATGCTACACTATACCGAGAACAACGGTATGGCTTTCGGTATGGAACTGGGCGGCGAGCTGGGTAAACTGGCGCTCACGCTGTTCCGCATAGTGGCAGTTGGCGCTATAGGTTATGGCCTGGTGCATCTTATAAAACACAAATATCACCGCGGCCTTATTATGAATGTAGCGCTGATACTGGCCGGCGCGATAGGCAATATCATTGATTCAACCTTTTATGGCGCTATATTTAAATACGCGCCCATATTTCACGGTCGCGTAGTGGATATGTTCTATTTTCCGCTGGTGTCCGGGTATTTCCCTGCATGGTTCCCGATATGGGGCGGGCAGGATTTCCTGTTTTTCCGCCCGGTATTTAACCTCGCCGATTCGGCCATATCGGTAGGTGTGATACTGATATTAATATTCCAGAAAACATATTTTAAGAGTGAAGAACCTGAACCGAGCAGTACCAACAGCGAGGTTGTTGAGGAATAATATTCTTAATCAGACAAATATTTAGAAAGCCGCGTTAGCGGCTTTTTTTGTTGGGGCCTCACCCATGAAAGTTGGGAGCCTCACCCATGAAAGTTAGTGTTTAACGCAGTGCCTTTGCGACCCTCTCCAATTGGAGAGGGTGTGTACAGACTGTGCTGTTTGAAGAAACATTAATGGGTGAGGCCGGGTGAATATGGGGTAGCGATTGCACCAATTGGAGAGGGTGTGTACAGACTGTGCAACTTTTACTGCCTTTGATGGGTGAGGCTGAGTGGAAATTATATCTTGCGCTCATTTATAATGAGT
>JBDSIC010000173.1:0-4330 GCA_039918195.1 Mucilaginibacter sp. | reverse complement strand
TTTGGAGAGGACTTAGGTGAGGCCTTACTTCCCCCTATACTTCGACTCATTCAATACTTTCTGTGCATCCCTATCAGCCATTAGTTGCGGCAGGGTAACTTCCGGGTGCTTATCCATGTATTGGCGCACTATTTGCCAGCCGGTCCATACGGCCAGTTTTGGTGCCGAGTCGTTTTTTTCACCCAGGCCGGGGGTAAACGGCGCTTCGCTCAGGTATTTTTGTATTTGCAGGTAGTCGGCGTTATACAGCAGGTTCTCTTCCAAAAAATAGCCCCAGATATCCGCCTTGTAATCATTGCACCATTGTATTTGTTGGGCGGTATAGCCTATCTTAACAGAATCGGGCACGTCAGGTAAAACCATATCCATAAAGTACATGATCTTGCCATTGTAAACCATTTTTGCCAGCAGGATTTTGTCCTTTTCATCTTCTGGGAACATATCTTCGCGGGCAATGCCTTCCACTACGCGGGGTGCTATATTTCCGGGTGTAAAGCGCCTTGATACATATCGTGGGAAGCTTTGTACCAAAGCCGGGTAAAACTTCGAATCCGCGCCTAAAAACATATCCAGCCCGATGGCAAAATAACCATCACCAATAGACGTTTGCGCCTGGAAGCCCGAAAAATAGGCGTACACTTTGGGCAGCTGCTTTTTAGGGTAGTAATATTTAATGTGTTTGAATGCTTCGGTCAGTTCTTCGTTTTGCTTGTTAAGGTTAGGATATACCGAATCAACCTCATGTTTAAGGTCCATGTACGCCGTTCCTTTAAAAACATCCCGTAAGGTGTTAAAATACGCCGTATCGGCCATACTACCGGCCGTTAGTATACGTTCAATAAAATCGGGATAAAAGTTGCCGTATTTTTTTTGCAGGTAAGCCGTTTGCTGCGGCATGGGTTTTACGCGCATGGCATCAAAGTCGTGGTCAAAGTGTTCAATTTTAACCTCGAGGTCGATACCGCTTACGTCAACCTTTTTGTTATCGTTGCACGCACTTACCACAACGATGGTAAAAATTAAATAAATTTGCTTTGCTTTGTTAAAGGCCGACATCATCCGGCTAAATTATAATTAATATTTATGAAAATCGCTTTAGCCCAGCTTAACTATCATATCGGTAATTTCGAATCGAATACGGCCAAGATCATCGACGCTATCAATAAAGCTAAAGATAACGGCGCCGACCTGGTGGTATTTGCCGAGCTGTGCGTTAGCGGCTACCCCGCCCGCGATTTTTTTGAATTTAGCGAGTTTATACAGCTATGCGATGAAGAGGCTAACGCTATTGCCGCGGCATGTACCGATATCGCCTGCATTATAGGAATCCCCACGGTGAACCATAAACCCGAAGGAAAGGACCTGAGTAATTCAGCTTATTTTATCAATAACCAAAAAATTGAAGTAAAAGTAAGCAAGGCATTGCTGCCAAATTACGATGTGTTTGACGAGTACCGCTACTTTGAGCCATGCACCGAGTTTCACTGCATCGACTTTAAAGGCCACCGCATAGCCCTTACTATTTGCGAGGATCTTTGGAATACCATTGAAAACCCGTTATACATTACCCGGCCGATGGATACGCTGATACAGCAGCATCCCGATGTAATGATAAACATCGCGGCTTCGCCGTTTGCCTATAACCACGACGAGGAGCGAATTGCCATATTAAGCGATAATGCCAAACGCTATAACCTGCCACTTTTCTACGTGAACCAGGTAGGTGCCCAAACCGAACTTATATTTGACGGTGGTTCGCTGGTTTTTGACAATAATGGCGATATGGTTGACGAGATGCCTTATTTTGTGGAGAGCATAGCTTACTACACGTTGAATGCCGACGCTACCATTATCCCCGAACATACCGCCAAAGTAAAAACCGGCCGCGTGCCCGATATTAAGCAGATACACGATGGCTTGCTGCTGGGTATAAAAGATTATTTTTATAAATCGGGCTTTAAGCAGGCCATACTGGGTTTATCCGGCGGGATAGATTCGGCTGTGGTATGCGCGCTGGCCGCCGAAGCGCTGGGGCCTGAGAATGTAATGGCGGTGCTGCTGCCTTCCAAGTTTTCGTCAGACCATTCGTTAAAAGATGCTATGGACCTGGTAGAAAGCCTGGGCTGCAAGCACGAGGTAGTGGCTATAAAAGATGTGACCGACGCTTTCGAGCAGTCGTTATCTACTCAGTTTAAAAACCTGCCCTTTAACATCGCCGAAGAAAATATACAATCGCGCAGCCGGGCGGTTTTGCTGATGGCCATGTGCAATAAGTTTGGGTACATCCTGCTAAATACCTCAAACAAAAGCGAGGCGGCTGTAGGCTACGGCACCCTTTACGGCGATATGTGCGGCGGTATTTCGGTTATTGGCGATGTGTACAAAACACAGGTGTTTGAGCTGGCCCGCTACATTAATCGCGAACGGGAGATCATCCCTGAAAATACCATTGTAAAACCGCCATCAGCCGAATTGCGGCCCGACCAAAAAGACACCGATTCGCTGCCGGAATACGACATACTGGATAAGATATTAAAAAAATACATCGAAAACCGTTGCTCATCAAGCCAGATCATACAAATGGGGTATGACGAGGCCACGGTACGCCGGGTAATAAAACTGGTAAATACTGCCGAGCATAAACGCTACCAAACGCCGCCGATATTAAGGGTATCGCCAAAGGCATTTGGCATGGGCCGCAGGATGCCGATAGTAGGTAAATATTTATCATAAAAAATTTAAATTTGACGTTAAACCTTTTACAGTGTATTTCGTCTAATCAAAAAAGGGAGTAAAAGCATCATGAAAAGAATAATTTATGCCGGGTTGCTGTTGTTTATCCTGTCGGGGTTAGCAGCCTGTTCAAATTACAGGTATTATACCGCGGCTAAAAACAACACCAATTTAAGCGAATACCGCACATTTGGCTGGGTTGAAACACCACCACCCACCAACGACCCAAAGAAGATATATGCCAATGACATTGCAGATGACAATATTAAAACTGCCGCTACAACTGCTTTAAAAGGCAAAGGCCTTACCCAGTCGGACCAACCCGACCTGCTGGTAAACTATACCGGGATGACCGGTCGTGGCGTTAAAACCCAGTATTACGGCGGCGGCTACCCTTACATGGGATTTGGCTGGGGCGGCTGGGGTTATCGCCCGTGGGGCTGGGGTGGCTGGGGCTACGGTGGCGGCTTCGCCGAACGTGTACCCTTCCGCGAAGGCACCATCATTATCGACCTGATAGACCGCCGTACCGGTAAAATGGTTTGGCGCGGCTATGGCGTAGGTGAAGTACGCAACCCGCAAAAAGCAATTGAAGACCTACCCAAAGTGGTAGCAGGTATTATAGAGAAATTAGAGCTTACCCCTAAAATAAAGGCTTAAGTTTAAAAATTTAGTGATTAATGCAAGTTGGCTTGCTGTCTGTCGAATTATGACAGGTAGCAAGCTTTTTTTATGTTAAGGGATCTGCAATGTGAATTTTAAGGCTTAATTCGATAGTGCCATAATACAAAGATAATATGAGAATGGCTTGCACACGTCATATTATTTACTTAGATTTAACCTACCAATAATATTCAATTAACATTAATTTAACACACCAATGCGCCGGATAGTACAATTATTTGGCATTCTCCTACTCTCGTTAACACTTACTGCCTCGCATAGTCAAAGTAAGCGTAGGGCACTCGCATTTGATTTTTATAGCAGCAATTTTAAGGCAGATGCCGATAGTTCCCTGTTTATTAATGTTCCGCAAATACTTGCCGAAAAAGATGTAAAGGCTTTTTATACTGCCATCAGCAAAGCCAATTATCAGCCTGTGGTCGATTCGCTTTTAGCGTATAAGTATAAGTACCGGCTAAACGACTGGCTGTATTATCAACTGGTACGCAAAACAGCCCAGCAAATAAGTCCGAAGGCTGATAATTACGGCCGTTACACCTTATACAAATGGTTTTTCATGACCAGTTCGGGGTACGATGCCCGGCTGGCCATTACCGCGGATAACAAGGTGATATTTTACGTTTATAACAACGAGGATGTAACTGATATACCTTTTTTTATAGTAGATGGCAAAAAGTTTATGTGCCTTAACTACCACGATTATGCTAAAGCCGACCTGCACAAAGACTCGCCCATGCCTGTTGATATCAGCATACCCGGCGCAACAAACGCTTTCTCTTACATCGTTACCCGTATGCCCGATTTTAAACCGGAAAACTATATCGAAAAGAAATTGCAGTTTACCTATGGCCACAAGGTATATCACTTTAATGTGAAGCTCAACCCCGAGGTTGAAAAGATATTTGCCAATTAT
>JBDSIC010000172.1:0-12439 GCA_039918195.1 Mucilaginibacter sp. | reverse complement strand
GGGTCCCAAAAAATCGTTAGCAGTTAAAAGCCGGTAGCTTTGGGCTGATGAGGTGGCGGCAAACAGCATCAACACAATTACAGCCCTGGCACATTTTAATATCATGAAAGCAAAAAGTTATTTTACTTTTTGACCTTCTCATCCTTTAAAAGGTTTAATCCCATGGTTTCTTTCATGGTACGCTGAAGGGCGTCTACTGATCCGTCAAGAAATATCACGTTGCCGGTGGAGTTCTCTGAGAAGTGTTTGATAGACTCCGTCCACATGGTGAACAGGATAACAGAAGTATCCATGTGTGCTTCCTGCATCTCTTTAGCGGCTACCGTCATACCCTTGGCCACTTCCTGGCGGAATAGGGCGATACCCTGCCCGCGCAGCTGCGCTGCCTGGCGCTCGGCCTCGGCAGATATTTTGATGGCATTACCTTCGGCCTCGGCGGCTTTTGTTTTGGTTATCAGCAATGCCTGGCCTTCGTTTTCGGCAGCGGCTTTCAGGTTATTGGATGCCACCACCTGGCTCATTGATTTCATGATGACATCGTCGAACGTAATGTCGTTCAGTTGCAGATCCTGCAAATGATAACCCCAGTTTTCGAGGATGGTATCCAACTGCTCTTTTACATGTTCTACAATATCACGGCGAAGTATCAGTACTTCCGCCTGTTTCTTGGTGGCTACAAACGCGCGGATAGAGCCTTCAACGGTGCGTATTAACGCTTGCATCAGGTTACGTTCGTCAACAAATTTAAAGGCTACGTTTTTAATGGTTTCTTCATGCTGATCAAGCACCGAAAAAAGTATCATGGCTTTAAAGTACACGTTGGCCTGGTCAAAGGTAACCGCCTGGAATTCCAGCTCAACCGACCGGTTTTGTATAGATACCCGCGATTGTATCATCTCTATCAGCGGAATTTTAAAATTAAGACCGGGCGTAAGGATACGGCGGTACTTTCCAAAAACGGTTACTACACCAATAGTGCCCTGTTTAACGGTCACAAATGACGAAAATAAAATAACCACTATAATAAAAGCGATCACAAAATAACTTACTGAGGCTGCCATAACTGCGATTTATTTAATAAATAAATATATACTTAATTATTGGTGTGCAATTTGTTTTTAATAAAAAACACTTAACAAAAACCTATGAATCAAAAACGCACTTTCGGAACCATACTCACTGTACTGGGTATAATAGGCTTAATTTACACCGGTGTTGGTGTAATACAAAAAAGCGGGCAGATGACTACCTTAGTGGTAGTCGGGATAATAGCTATCATTTTCTTTTTTACAGGTATCAGCCTTGTGCGCAATACCAAAGATGAAGCAGCTTAGTCGGCAGGCAATACCAGGCCGGAGGCTGTAATATTCAGCCCTGAAGTGGGGAAGTCGGCTTCGGTCAAAAATTTTATACGCTTTATTACCGTGTTGGCGGTATCGCGTTGCAAACCTTTAGGGTGAGTTTGTTTTGTGGGGATAATTACCCCGCTTAAAAACTCACCTTTTTTATTGATGTATATTTTAAGTAAAGGCGCTATGCCGCAAACGCCGGTTGTGTTCACGCCGCGGTAGGTACAAAAATTCCCCAGGCTATAAGCTATCAGGCGGTTGTTATAGCGTTCCATTGCGCGGGTAAGATGCGGGCCGTGGCCAAGCACCAGGTCGGCACCGGCATCAATAGCGTTATGGGCAAAGGCATGTACGTCGCCGCGGTTCTCGCCATTGTACGATTCTTTTTTAAATGGTACATGCTCAAAATCAGTGCCCTCGCCACCACCATGAAACGATACGATAACCACATCCGCCTGCTGCTTTAATTCACTGATAATGCGTGCAGCATTTTTAAGGTTGAGGAAAGGCACGGTGTTACTATTGGGCGAAAAGGCGCAAAAGCCTATAGTTATATCTTTCACATTTAGTTTTACGGTAGGATGGGTAAGCAACCCGGCGTATTTTATTCCAACAGCATCAAGCGTATTTTTGGTGCTGTCCCTGCCGGCAAGGGCGAAGTCTGAAATATGGTTATTGGCGATACTCATTACATCATACCCCGCATCCTTAAGCACCTTACCATAGCTTTGCGGCATGCGGAACAGGTAAGCCTTGCTTTTTTGATGCAGCTTATAATGCGCCGCCGTGCCGGTATCAAGCAGTACGCCTTCCAGGTTGCCAAAGGTAAGGTCAGCGTTTCTCAACTCATCAATTACAGCGAGGAAACTGCGCTTGCCACTGTCGGGGGGCAGGGTATTTTTATTGGGATAGGAAGTGCCCAGCATAATATCGCCCGTGGCGATGATGCTGATGGAATCTTCTTTTATTAGTTGAGGCTGAGTGGGGGTATATACTACTGTGTCTGCATGATTAATACGCTCGTGCCGGTTGCCGGGTTCACAACCATATAAAACCATAGCTGATGCAAGCAAAAGCAATAGTTTGTAACTAACAGAAAAAAAAGGTAGTGTATTATTTTTTGGCCCAGGCTGTATAGTATTCATTGATCAGATTTCCCGGCCTCAAAATACTAAAATAAGCTACTTAAGCCAAACACCGGATAAAAAGAAAATTCAGGGTGCGGAATACCGTATATAATGATACCGGTTAAATACAATTAGGGGAACGGGAAGGCCGAATTTATTCAGAATCTTCGTCGCTGGCTGCTTCCAATTGGTCTTTATACTCAGCCATTAAACGGCCGCCTTTATAAAAATACCTATCGTAATAACCATCCTGAAGATTTGAAATAGCCACGCCTTTATTTGATGCATGCGCGAAACGGCCATTGCCTAAATAAACGCCAACGTGCGAAATACTGCGGCTGTGTATCTTAAAAAATACAAGGTCGCCTTCCTGCAATTCATCCTTACGCACGGGGCTAACCATGCTGAATATATCGCGTGAGCTGCGTTTTATGGTAAGATTAAATACTTTGCTGTATATCTCTTTGGTAAAACCCGAGCAATCGATGCCGCGGCGAGAACTGCCACCAAAGCGGTACGGAGTACCTACCCAGTCGTGTACAAATTCAAAAAGTTTTAAGTTTGAGGTTGCCGATAAAGCGACACCCATAATTTGAGATAGATATGTTTTAGCTAAACTTTCCTGGTCATCGGAGTTATCAGCAGCAAGTGTTGGTATGCTTTTTGTTTGCGCCGAAACGCTTAGTGTGCTGATAAATAGTGCGATAGCAATAGTAATTTTCCTCATTTAATTCTTTTTTTTGTTGGATAGGGGTTCAACAAATGTTTATTAAATAGTACACTGTGTCTATTGTTAGATACAAAGCTATCCAAACATTTTAAAACTGCAAATTAAAACGGCATTTTTTTTAAAAAAGTGTAATTTTTTGGGCATTAATAAAAAACTCAATAATTATAGTAACAATCGTAATGTATTTCCATAATTTAAAGGATATAATTAGATTTGCGCTTCCTACGTATAAAATTGGTTCTTTTAAATAGAAAATGAGTTCAATCGAAATAAACAAAGACACGTACCTGATGTGGTACGAAGCGATGCTGCTAATGCGCAAGTTTGAGGAAAAATCAGGGCAACTTTACGGTCAGCAAAAAATAAGGGGCTTTTGCCACTTATACATAGGCCAGGAAGCTGTTTTGGCCGGTGCCATGTCTGTGCTTCGCCACGAAGACAGTATGATAACCGCTTACCGCGACCACGCGCACGCTTTAGCCAAAGGCACTACACCCAACGCTATAATGGCCGAGTTATACGGCAAAGCAACCGGATGCTCAAAAGGCAAGGGAGGCTCAATGCACCTGTTTGATAAGGAAAACCATTTTTATGGCGGGCCTGGTATTGTTGGCGGGCAGGTACCGCTGGGTGCCGGTGTGGCATTTGCCGAAAAATATAAAGGCACCGATAACGTGAACGTAGCCTATATGGGCGACGGCGCGGTACGCCAGGGTGCTTTAACCGAAACTTTCAATATGGCCGCGTTATGGAAACTGCCTGTGATTTTTGTTTGCGAGAACAACGGTTACGCTATGGGCACTTCGGTAGCGCGTACTACCATACAGCCCGATATTTATAAATTAGGATTGCCATACGGTATCCCATCGTCGGCAGTTGACGGGATGGACCCGGTTGCCGTGCATAACGCTATGGACGAAGCCGTACAGCGTGCCCGTGCAGGCGAAGGACCTACATTTTTAGAAATGCGTACCTACAGGTATAAAGGCCACTCGATGTCTGATCCGCAGAAATACCGCACTAAAGAAGAATTGGAAAGCTACAAGGCTAAAGATCCTATAGAGGTGGTAAAAAAGGAAATACTGGAAAAAGGCTACGGCGACGAGAAATGGATTGAAGAAATTGACGCCAAAATAAAAGCCTTAGTAGAGGAATCGGTAAAATTTGCCGAAGAATCGCCATGGCCGGAAGCATCAGAATTATACACTGATGTTTACGTGCAAAAAGATTATCCTTACATATTAGACTAACCCATTACATATATCTAAAAATAATATGGCTGAAGTAGTTAAAATGCCTAAAATGAGCGATACCATGACTGAAGGGGTATTGGCTAAATGGCATAAAAAAGTTGGCGACCAGGTAAAATCGGGCGATGTATTGGCAGAAGTTGAAACGGATAAGGCCACTATGGACTTTGAATCGTTCCAGGATGGCACCTTATTATACATAGGCGTTGAAGAGGGTAAAGCTGTACCGGTTGACGCGGTAATAGCGGTATTAGGTAAAGAGGGTGAAGATTACAAAGCGGCTTTAGAAGCTGACGGCGGATCTAATGCAGCAGCAGCAGATAGTGGCAGCAGCAGTACAGAAGCTGCCACTGCTAAAGAAGAACCAAAAGAAACTACAACTGCTTCTGCCACTGCCACTGAAAAGGCTCCGGCTGCTCCAACGGAAGCTAAACCTAAAGTTGATACTTCAAGTATTCCCGCCGCGGTTATACGTATGCCATTATTGAGCGATACCATGACTGAGGGGGTTATCAATAAATGGAATTTTAAAGTAGGCGATAAAGTTAAAGCCGACGACTCGCTGGCTGATGTGGAAACCGACAAGGCTACCATGGAAGTTGTGGGTTACGAGGAAGGCACTTTATTATATATAGGTGTTAAAGAAGGCGAAGCCGCCCCGGTAAACGGCATTATTGCCATTGTAGGGAAAGAAGGCACTGATATTACACCTTTGCTTGATGCTGAAAGCGGCGGAGGCGCTGCCGAAAGTAGCAGTAGCACCGGCGGTAGCAGTGATGAGGAAAAAGCAGCAGAATCTGAAAAAGAAACTGCAACTGCGCCTGCAACTAATGAGGTAACTGCCACTACATCGGAAGACGACAGCCGTGTAAAAGCGTCGCCGTTAGCACGTAAAATAGCTAAAGATAAAGGCATCAACCTGAATGATGTAAAAGGCACCGCCGAAGGCGGCCGCATTGTTAAAAAGGACATAGAAGGCTTTACACCTTCAACTAAAGAAGTAGAAGCAGCAAAAGAAACTACGCCTGCTGCTGCAACGGCTCCGGCAGCTGCTCCTGCAAAAGCAGCAGCGCCTATACCAACTTATGTTGGCGTAGAGAAGTATACCGAGAAACCGGTTACGCAAATGCGCAAGGTTATTGCCAAGCGTTTAAGCGAAAGCCTGTTTACCGCACCGCATTTTTATGTAACCATGTCTATTGATATGGATGCAGCCATTGCAGCACGTGGTAAAATGAACGACATAGCCCCGGTTAAAATATCATTTAATGATTTGGTGCTTAAAGCTACCGCAGTGGCGTTAAAGCAGCACCCGGTTATCAATTCATCATGGCAGGGCGATAAGATACGTTACAACGAGCACGTGAACATTGGCGTTGCCGTAGCGGTTGACGAAGGCCTGCTGGTTCCGGTTGTGCGCTTTGCCGACGGAAAATCATTAAGCCAGATATCTGCCGAAGTGAAAGACTTCGCGAAGAAAGCGAAAGATAAAAAGCTGCAGCCGTCTGACTGGGAAGGTTCAACGTTCACCATATCAAACTTAGGTATGTTTGGTGTTGATGAGTTTACCGCCATTATTAACACACCCGACTCATGCATACTGGCCGTTAGCGGCATACAGGCAATACCGGTAGTTAAAAACGGCGCGGTAGTACCGGGCAACGTAATGAAGGTTACCCTAAGCGCGGATCACCGCACGGTGGATGGCGCTTCAGCTGCCGCGTTCCTGCAAACGTTAAAATCATTATTAGAGGAGCCGGTTAGAATATTGATATAGTCCGGAAGACCGGTACTCAGAAAGTCCGAAAGAATAAAAAAGCGATGGGTTTAGGCTCATCGCTTTTTTTTTAAATAGAATTTCTTTAAGCCGCCTGCGCTCTTGTTGAACAAAATGTGGCAATCTCTTTAGGACAGGCAGCGAACTAAGCTCAAAGAGATTCCACGTCGTTCCTCCTCGCAATGACGCGCGTATGGGTTACGCTATCGCTAAACTCGCGGCAGCGAACGAGCTTAACACTATGTGTGATACGTGAAGCGATACAATCGCCAAACCATTTTAAGCACTCGTCGCAGACGAGCGCAGGAAGGGTTTTAAAGTCCTCTCCTTTGGCGAGGATCCGATAGCTATCGGATTAGGTGAGGCTGTCGGGCGAGGCTACTTCCTCGGTATCATTTCCTGCCTTTGCGCGGTATGGTAAACAAACGATGCCACAATAACAGCCGCCTGTTTCAGGTCATCTTCATTAAGCCTGTCGTAAGTGTCCTGGTTGCTGTGGTGGGTGCGGGTGCCGTAATCCATCGAATCCTGTATGAACTGGAAGCCGGGTATGCCAATGTTATCAAACGGCACCATATCGGTACTGCCCGTCGACCGCAGGGTTAAGGTGGATGCGCCCATATCTTTAAAAGGGTGTAGCCAGGCTTTAAAAACCGGGCCGGCAGCCGAATCGCCCTGCAGGTAAATGCCCCTTATTTTGCCCGCCCCGTTATCCAAGTTATAATAAGCCGAAATTTTGGCATGTTCCGGCTTTAGCACCTTTGTTTGGTTATCCCCAAAATGGTTAAGCACATAATTTTTTGAGCCATACAGGCCCTGTTCCTCCGAACTCCACAACGCTATGCGGATGGTGCGTTTGGGTTTAAAGCCGATGGTTTTTAATATGCGCATGGCCTCCAGCATTATGGCGCTGCCGGCGGCGTTATCAGTGGCCCCGGTTGCCCCATGCCACGAGTCGAGGTGGCCGCCAAGCATCACCACCTGGTCCTTCAGCTTTTTATCGGTGCCGGGTATTTCGGCTATTACGTTATAGCCTTGCAGGTCATCAGCAAAAAACTGTGTTTTAATATCAGCCTCCATCTCTACCTTTTGCCCGGCTTTAAGCAGCCGTACTATGCGCAGGTAATCCTCGCCGCTGGTTTCCAGCTCGGGGGCAACAGCCTTCGCCGTATCGGCATACGATGCGCCGTTGGTGGTGAACACGGTGCCGTCGGTGCCGCGGGCCATGCTTAATATCAGTGCTACGCCTTCATCGTTTAAAAGAGCGTTTATCGCGCGTTTTTTCGCCTGCGTTTTAAACAGGGCATTCATTTGTTTGGTAACTGCGGCGTTGGCATCAGGGTTTGCCGGTGTAATTTTAAAATCTTCCATCTTCACCAGGTCGCTGTCGGTATACCGTACTGCATCAGGTTTAAAACTTTGCTTTAGGGTGTTGGCCACATCAAATATGACGACCTTACCTTTTAGCGAGCCTTTGTAACCGGCCAGTTGCTCAACCGAATCGGCTTTTATTAGCAGTACCTCGCTTTTTATAGGGCCGTTGGTGCCGGGTGTCCAGGCTTTAGGGATAGCAATAAGGGCATGGTAATAGGGTACGGTGATGGCTGCATAATTCTTTTGCACTTCCCAGCCTTTGCCAAACTTGCCCCAGGGTTCGTTGGTGGCATTGGCCATTCCCCATTTGGTTAGTTGGTTTATTGCCCATTGCTGCGCGCGCCTTAACCCCGGCGAGCCGGCTAAGCGCGGCCCCGAAACATCGGTAAGGTAAAAGGCGGTTTCCATCACTTTGGAGTGTTGCAGGCCTTCCTCGCGTATCTTGCGTACCATGGCGGTATCAACCGGTTCCTGCGCATACAGGGTTATACATATCAGTGTGAAAAACGGGAGCAGGAGGGTCAGTTTTATTTTCATTAGTATAGGAGGTATGTTCAAATTTATTGATTTTTGGGCTGAATACATTACCGTATGCTTGTTATGGTATATAAATTTTACAAAGTTTTATAGACTTTGACAGGTGTGTTTTTAGCGTATATTTGAATATGGGTTCGTATAAATTGGACAGGACGGCATTTAAGGCACATACTGCTAAAGAAGCAAGTGAGTACCATGCGGAGTATTATAAAAAACTCACCTGGCAGGAACGTTTGCGCATAGCCAATTACCTGAATAGCGTGGCCTATAATTATCCGGAAGATAGCCCGCCCCGTATGGATAAAACTGTATTCAAAGTAAGGGCGCGTGAACGCCTTGCAGGTGACGACACCTGCAAGGGGAGCGGCGACCTCGAAAATTTAACAAACTAACCATGCTGCAAACCGCCGTACCTATATTAGCATCCTTAAACGCCGAAGAAACCATCAGGTTCTACACTGAAAAAATGGGCTTTACCTTTATTGCCAACTGGGACGGCTACGTGATATTTGAGCGCGACAACATCGCCATACACCTGTGGCCAACCAGCGACCCGGACGTGCCAAAAAACACCGGCTGTTATGTTAACGTAACCGAAGTGGATAAACTATACGCCGAATACCGGGCAAAAAACATCATCCACCCTAACGGGCCGTTAAAAGATATGCCCTGGAAAAGACGGCAGTTCTCTATACTGGACAACAGCGGGAATATCATCCACTTTGGCGAGGATATTTCAGGCCTCTAATTATCCTTTTTCGCCTTACTACTTAACCCTAACTGTTTGAATATTTAATATTCTGTTAATATTAGGGCAAGTATCTTACGCCCTGATTAAATAACAGGGTTTTCATGGAAATTGTACTATCAATATTAGGCGGATTAGGCTTGTTCTTATTCGCGGTAAGCCGGCTTGGCGAAACCATGCACAGCCTGATGGGCGAACGTTCAAAAAAGCTGATCGGCAAATTTGTACGTAACACCTTTACCGCAGTACTTACCGGGTTGATAGTTACCATATTGCTCGATTCCTCATCGGCAGTTATCATCCTCACCATTGTATTGGTTAACGCCAATGTGCTTACCTTCAGGCAGGCAATGGGTATTGTGATAGGGGCCAATATAGGTACTACCTTTTCCAGCCAGTTGATTGCGCTTGATGTGGGTAAATTTTCGCCGATACCTATTATTGTAGGCTTGTTTATGGCCTTTTTCACCAAAAACGAAAATCTGTCACACGGCGCAAAGGCCATACTTTACTTCGGTATATTGTTTTTTGGCCTGTTTACCATGGAGCGCGCGGTAGAGCCTCTGAGGAATGATGCTTATTTCAGCAACATTATGGCATCACTTGATAACCGTTTTGCCGGTGCGGGTGCGGGTGCCTTTGTTACGCTGGTCATCCAGTCATCATCGGCAACGGTAGGTATTGTTATTACGTTTGCCAAAAAAGGGCTTATAGCCTTACCGGGCGCACTGGCTGTAATGCTTGGGGCAGAGTTAGGTACCTGTGCCGATACGTTGCTGGCTACCATCAAATCAAACAAACAAGCATTAAAAACGGGGCTGTTTCACCTGACGTTTAATATCACCAGTATCATGCTTGGGTTGCTCTGCTTCCCGTGGTTTGTAGCTTTGGTTGAATATATATCGGGCACGGCCAACCTGGAGCAAAAGGTAGCTAACGGGCATATCATGTTTAATGTAATGGGCGCACTCCTCTTTCTACCCTTGATAAGTCCTATGGAAAAACTGCTTAATAAGCTGGTGCCTGACAAAAAAGGCGATGTACATCAACTGGATCCCTTTGCCGACGACTACCCGGCAGAGGCTTAACACCGCCTAATTGATCAGCAGCTTATAGCCCCGGCCATGTACGTTGATGATCTCTACATTCGGGTCGTCTTTAAGGTACTTGCGTATCTTGCTTAAAAAAACATCCATACTGCGACCGTTAAAATAATTATCATCGTGCCAGATGTTCAGCAACGCTTCTTCGCGTGTAAGTACTTCGTTTTTGCGCAGGCATAGCAGGCGCAGCAGTTCTGCCTCTTTGGTAGATAGTTTTTGCTGGCTGTCGGCGGTTGCTATCAACTGCGACTGGTAATCAAAATTGTACTTGCCTATGCTGAATTGTGTTTGCTGCTCTTCGGCTTTTTTACCTACGTTCTCGCTGCGTTTAAGCAGGGCGTTTATACGCAACAGCAACTCCTCAATGCGGAAGGGTTTGGTTATATAATCATCGCCGCCTAAATTAAAGGCTTCCGTTTTATCCTCTATCATCCCCTTTGCCGTAGCGAAGATGATGGGCACATCGGTGTTTATCTTGCGCACATCCTTGCCCAGCGTAAAGCCGTCCTTTTTAGGCATCATCACATCCAGTATCAGCAGGTCGTAGGTGTTTTTGGTGAACGCCCGCAAGCCTTCTTCGCCGTCTTTACATAAAACCACATCAAACTTCCCCTTTAGCTGCAGGTAATCCTGTAACAGCAGGCCAAGGTTAGGATCATCTTCAACAAGCAGTATTTTTTTCATTGTGTGGTTTTTAGTCGGGAAAGCCGGTAAACCGGAGTTCCGCAAGAATAGGTTAAATTTTATAGTTGAAAAGCCATTTTTAACATTTCAACCTTACAACATTTTAACATTGCAACTTCCTTTATGCGCGCGGAAATTTCAGCTCGAACTCCGAGCCTTTTTCTTTTTCCGAACGTACGCTTATCATGCCGTTCAATTTTTTAACGATGGTATTTACATAGCTAAGTCCTAAGCCAAAGCCTTTAACATCGTGCAGGTTGCCGGTTGGTATGCGGTAAAACTGCTCAAATATTTTAGTCTGCTGGTCGCGGCTCATGCCAATGCCCTTATCGGCAACCTGTATAATTACATGCCCGTTTTTGTTACGGGTGCTTATTTCTATCACCGGCGTTCCGTTGCTGTATTTTATAGCATTATCTACCAGGTTATACAGCACATTGGCAAAATGCAGGTCGTCGGCAATTATTATGGGGTGTTCCGCATCCAAATTAAGCGTGGTTTGCGCTTCGCATTTTTGCAGTTTTAGGGCCATGCTATCCAGTACTACTGTTATCATTTCGTTTACGTCAACCTGCCGGGTTTCCAGCTTAAAGTCGTTCTTATCCAGGCGGGCAATATTCAGTACACGCTCTATATGGCTGCCCAGGCGCACGTTCTCTTCATATATGATATTGGCCAGGCGCGATACGCGTTTTTTATCGCCGGTAATTTCTTCATCCTTTAAGGCCTCGCTGGCTATCATAATGGTTGATACCGGGGTTTTAAACTCATGTGTCATGTTGTTAATGAAGTCTATCTTCATTTCGCCTATTTTTTTTTGCTTAAGGATAGCGAAGATGGTATAACCGAAGCAAAATACCAGTACCATCAGCAAGCCGCCTGTAGTTGCCATGCTGGCACCCATACGGCCCAGTATCAGCGAGTTCTTTTCGGGGAAGTATATCTTTATTTTACCCGGATCGTTGATCACCTCGTTACCAAAAATGGGGGTTTGGTACGTGCCGGTTTCAATAAACTTGGGTTTTTCATCAGTATTAAGCGCATTGGAGAATATCAATGAATCGCCATAGGCGCTAAGTACCTCGTAACTAAAGGGCAGGTATATTCCTTTATTATGCAGCTCAAGGCGCAGCAACGAATCTATCCAGAAACGGTTAACGCGCTTGGTTAAAGGCTCGTTTGATTTCTGGTACTCTTCGGCAAGATTTTCTATTACGGTTATTTTTTTGCCTTTGCTTGTCTGTGTAATGTTTTGCAGCGAATCAAGTTCCAGCATTTTTTTTACCTGCTGCAGCTGCCGCTCTTTTCTCCTGCGTTCCTGCTGCTGTTTCCAAAAGGGATTGATCTGCGGCACTGATATTACCTGCCTGCCAAACTGCGGGTCGAGATAAACATAGTGCAGGGTATCGTATTTATTGAGGTTCCTGTCCTTCCTCCATATCTTGATGTCCTTTTTTACCACTTCTGGGATAAGGCGGCCATGCACATCGCCGTACTCATCTGTAAATTCTTCTATCCTGATCCTGAAATCGAAAGAGCCCTCGGGGTTAATGCCGGCCATGTCATCTTCCATTTTTTTATGCATGATCATGCGTTTCAGGCTATCGCGAAGTATGGCAAGTTTTCTTTGGCGGGCAGTAATTTTCCTTTTTAGTTTTTTTATAGGGGGAGCATTGTTATCGGCTGAAGTGCCAAAACTTATGTCCTGTGCTTTTTCCTCTGTTATTTTTGTCGACGGGTAGGTGTCGCTTTGATGCTCG